>JAGAAM010000056.1 GCA_017615235.1 Clostridia bacterium | reverse complement strand
CCTGTCGTCGGCTAACGAAGTCTCGTTTTCAAAATCGACGTCGGGATGGAGTTCGCGGAGTATTTCAAGCAGTTCTTCCATTTTTTGTACCTCTTTATAGAAATTACATGTTTTTCAAAGTCATCCTGTAGATCTTGCCGTTCGGCGTGAGCGGCATGATATCCAGTTTTTTCGCCCTTGTCGGGAGCATATAGCGCGGAAGTTTTTCTTTTAAGACGGCGAGAATATCGCGTTCTTCGATGTCGCCGACGTAGAAAAGATTGATGCGTTCTTTTTCTTTGTCGTAAAGACAGCAGGACATCGAAACTTCGGGCAGAAGGTTGACGTTAGCCTCGATCTCGCCAAGTTCGATGCGGTGACCCATATGCTTGATCTGATGATCCTTGCGGGATACGAAGACGAGTTCGCCGCGATCGTTGTATTTCCCGAGGTCGCCGGTGCGGTAGATAAGCTCCGGATACCGGTCGTTGAGCGGATTCTGGACGAAAGCCTCGGCGGTCTTGTCGAAGGCGTGATAGTAACCGAGCGTGAGCGAATTCCCGCGGACGCAGATCTCCCCTACCTCGCCCTTTCCGGCGCGTTTGTTCTCGTCGTCGAGCAGGATTATCTCGCGGTTGTCGAAGGGACGGCCTATCGGGATGACCTCGTCAAGTTCGAAGTCGCGGTCGACGCGATAGAAACAGCACATTCCGGTGGTCTCGGTCGGTCCGTAAAGGTTGGTGAAAGTCGCTTCGGGAAGCGCTTCGCGCCAGCGGCGGAACTGTTTTATCGGGAATACCTCGCTGCCGAAGGCGACCGTGCGGAGATATTCCGGCTTGACCTTTGCGAAAGTGCCCAGAGCGGAGATTATCGTAAGCGCGGAAACGACCCAGCAGACGGTATTGACTTTATGCTCGTTGAGGTATTCGACAAGCTTTATCGGGAAGGAGAAAAGCTGTTTCGGCGTGAGATAAGCCGTCGCGCCGAATTTTATCGTCGGATAAAGCTCTTTCAGGCAGGCGTCGAAATAAAGCGGCGACTGATTGGCGAACACCGTGTTTTCGTTCAGTCCGAGTATGTCGCAAAGCTGCTCGATATAATCGATGACCGACCTGTGGCAGGCGACGACGCCTTTCGGAACGCCGGTGGAGCCGGAGGTGAACACGATATATATCGGGTCGGTATCGAGCTGGCGCGACCTTATGTCCGCCAAAGCGTTACCGTCGATCGCCGAAGCGGAGATATCTTCGTACATAAGCACTTCGCCGTTGAAATCGAGCCCTTCGAGTTCCCCGACCGAGGATCTGTCGGCGATGACGGCTTTCGGTTTGAGGTTGTCGAATATAAGTTCGATGCGGAAACGCGGCATCTCCGGGTCGATCGGAACGTAGAAATCGCCGCCGTATACGCAGCCGAAGAAAGCGGCTACCGTTTCCGGTTTTTTCGGCATATAGACGACGATCGGCTCGTTATAAAGCCCGCGGGAAGCGAGCGCACTGCCGACAGCGCGGCTCTGATCGGAAAGCTGTTTGAAAGTAAGTTCGCTTTCCTCACCGGCGAAGGCGACCTTTTCGGGCACCCTTACGACGGTGGATTCAAGATATTGCAGTACGTTTTTCTGTCTCATAAAAGCCTCGTAACCGTGAGTTCCCTGCCGCAGGCGAGCACCGCAGCGGAGGCGAGCACCTCCGACACGTCAAGGATATTATCCCCGGTATCCATATAATTATTGATAAGCGAAAGTTCGGTACAGCCGAGTATGACGGCCTGAGCGCCTTTTCCGATAAGCTCGTTCTTAGCGGCGAAGAATTTTTTCTCGCTCGGCGCTTTGCCGCTTTTGATCTCGTCGTAGATCAGCGAGGTGACGTTCTTCTGTCCTTCCTCCGAAGGGACTACGCATTCTATCCCCTGCTTTGAAAGCTCTTTCGGGAAAAGACCGGTGCCGACGGTGCCTTCCGTCGCCATGATCCCGACCTTTTTGATCCCGTTGGATGAAAGGCAAAGCGCCGTCTCGCGCAGGGCGTTGAGCGTTTTCACGCCGATGCTCTGCTCGAGCTCGTCGTGGAAATAATGCGCGGTGACGCAGGGTATCGCGATGACGTCGACGCCCAGGCTTTTAAGCGCCTTCCCCGCCTTTATCATCTCCGGGAGAGGGTTTTTTTCGCTCCTGCCGAGGATGAAAGCCGTCCTGTCCGGGATGTCCGGCGCGCTGTATATTATGGTTTTGATGTGCTCCTGATCGGTTTTGGCTTTGGTCATCTTCGTGACGAGCTCCATGAAATAAGCCGTCGCCATCGGGCCTAAACCGCCGATCACTCCGAGAGTTGCCATTTTAAGGTTCCTTTATCAGTAATTGAGCTTTGAAGATCTGTAATTGATGTAATGCTGTATTGACTTGGTGGAGATCTCCGGCAGTCCTTCGGTGAGGAAGTTGTGGCAGAGAGGATAGTATTTATCGTCCCAGGCGTGGAGTTCCGCGGTGGTGACCATAAAGAAATTGTCGTTGTCGAACTTGTAAGGCGTCGAATCGAAATGATACCAGCCGTCGCCGACGTTGACCAGCATCCAGTAATGGCGGGACTGCTTTTCGTCGGTGCGTTCCTTCACTACGTCGACGTTATCGATCCCCGCGGCGATGAGGAGCGCCTTCGATACCGAGAAATAGGTATAACAGTCGCCGGCCCTCTTCTTGAATCCGTCGTATGCGCCGTAGATATAGTTCGATTTATCGGACGAGCCGGTATAGGCGATGTTCTTTTTGGTCCAGTAATAGATCGCGTATGCCTTCTGTAGGTCGTCCATCGAATCGTCGACTATCTTCGCAAGCTGTTTTGACGCCTCGGACTCGACGTATTCGCGCTTTTTGTTGTATTCGTCGAGGTTCGCGCTCCTGTCGAGCACGGTGACGTTGAGTTTGAACACCGCCTCGTTGCCGGAAGAATCGCGCACAGTATAGGTCACGGGATAAACGCCCGCCTTGTTAAGGTTGACGAGCGAGTTGTCTACGCTTATCTCCGGTTCTGGATCGGTATCGTCCGAAACCGTAATGCTGTTGCGGTAACTTACGGTATCGCCAATGTAGACCGTCAGGTCTTCGCCGGTGACGGTCGGAGGAGTGACGTCTTTGACGGTGACGCGCAGCGTGAACTCCGTACTTCTTCCCCCGCCGTCGGTCGCGGTATACACGACGGGATAGACGCCGGGTGTGCTGTTGTCGACCGCGGACATATCGACCCGGAGTTCGGGCACTGAGCCGTCGGCGGTCGTGACCTTGACGAGCGCGTAATAGTTCAAAGTCTCGCCGGGCGCGATAGATACGTCCTCGCCGGTGATGACGGGAGCCGCGGGATCGGCTGACTGTCCTGACGAAGAGGTCTTCGGGGACGAAGTCTCGTCGCCGAAATCGAATTCGCAGGACGCGAACGTTACCGCCGTGAACAGCAGTGCGAGCAGCAGCGAGATGGATTTTATCAAAACAGATCTTTTCATAATAAACTTCCGTAAATATATAGTCTCTGACAAATTTTGATTATACCACACCATTTTGTGTATGTCAACATGAATCGCCCGGTATTTTGACAAAGAACGGGGCTCAAAAGCCCCGTTTTATGTAAATTTTTTATGTATTTTTTGTGACTTGAAATCGGCGCGAAAATATGGTAATATGATATAAAGATCAAATATCGGCAAGCGATCTCAGCACCGCTTCGGAACACCTTTCGGCGGCTTCTTTGGCAAACGTCGCGAAATCGACGTGGTTTTCGCCGTTGACCTTGTCGGAGACGGCGCGTATGATCACGAAGGGCGTGGAATTGAGATAACACACCTGCGCTATCGCCGCTCCCTCCATCTCGCAGCAAAGCCCGCCGAACTGTGCGACGATCGCTTCCTTCTGCGAAGCGGAGGTTATGAACTGATCTCCGGAGCAGATCCTTCCCTCGAAGACCTTTTTGTCCGGCGAGGAAAGTTCCAGCGCGTTCACCGCCGCTTTGCGAAGCCGTTCATCCGCCGGGAAGGCGTATTTGCCGGTATAGGGTATTTCCCCTTTCGCAAAGCCTATCGGGCTTACGTCGAAATCGTGCTGGACGGCGTCGGTCGACACTACGAAATCGCCGATGTCTATATCGTCGCAGAGCGAACCGGCGACGCCGGTGTTGATAACGGCACCCGCGCCGAACAGCGAAATCAGCAGCTGAGCGCAGACGCCCGCGTTGACCTTGCCCATCCCGCTTTGAACCAGAACGGTCTTCCTGCCGTTCACCGTGCCGGCGAAGAATTCGTTTCCGGCGACGTTTACGGTCTTTTCGACCGACATATTCTTTTTTATCAACGCGACTTCATCCGCCATTGCGCCGATTATGCCGACCATAGGTCTGTTGATGATATCCATAATTTCCCTCCGACGTTTTATAAGGTTATTTTACCACAAAATCAAGATAAATCAACACGTTTCAACGATTTATTGAAAAGGAGTTGATACAATGTACAAGATCATAAAAAAGCACCCGGAGCTTGAACCGTTCGAAAGCGATATCGAACTTCGGATGGAGCGTTACAACGAGACGCTTCAAAGGATCACGAAAGGCAAAAAGTCGCTTTACGATTTTGCCGACGGACATAAATATTACGGCTTCCACCGGGTCGAAGGCGGGTGGGTCTACCGCGAATGGGCGCCCGGCGCCGACGAGCTGTTCCTCACCGGCGACTTCAACAACTGGCACTGGATAGACAGCCCGATGAAGAAGAACGAAAGCGGCGACTGGGAACTTTTCCTGCCGGGAGACACCGTTCGCCAGGGCAGCCGCGTTATGACCATCGTCCGCAACGGCGACAGCCTTTCCCAGCATATACCCGCCTACGCCCGCAGGGTCGCCCAGGACTGGGGCACCTACAGCTGGTGCTGCGAGGTATGGGACGACGACGCGCCGTTCGACTGGACCGACGGCGATTTCGTCAACACCGAACCGCCGCTTATATACGAAGCGCACGTCGGTATGTCCACCGAGGAATACCGCGTTGCGACCTATAGGGAATTTGCCGACAGCGTGCTTCCGCACGTACAGTATCTCGGATACAACACGATCCAGCTCATGGCGGTCGCCGAGCACCCGTATTACGGCTCGTTCGGCTATCAGGTAAGCAGCTTTTTCGCTCCGGCGAGCCGTTACGGCTATCCCGACGAGCTGAAATATCTCGTCAACAAAGCCCATTCCATGGGCATCCGCGTTTTGCTCGACGTCGTACATTCGCACGCGGTAGGCAACACGCTCGAGGGCCTCAACCGTTTCGACGGCACCGATTACCAGTATTTCCACGCCGGCCCGCGCGGGGATCACCCCGCCTGGGGAACGAAATGCTTCAACTACGGCAAAGACGAGGTCTTGCGGTTCTTGCTCAGCAACCTGCGTTTCTGGCTGGAGGAATACCATTTCGACGGGTTCAGGTTCGACGGCGTGACCTCGATGCTCTACGTCGATCACGCGCTCGGGTCGGATTTCAACTGTCTTGAACGCTATTTCAGCATGAACACCGATATCGAGGCTTTGAACTATCTGCAGCTCGCGAACAAGCTTATCCGCGAAGTGAAGCCCGACGCGCTCACCGTGGCGGAGGACATGTCCGGCATGCCCGGCATGTGCGAACCGGTCGAAGAAGGCGGCATAGGGTTCGGCTTCCGGCTTGGAATGGGCATCCCCGACAAATGGATAAAGCTTGCCAAAGAGACAAAGGACGAGTACTGGAATCTCGGTCAGCTGTGGTGGGAGCTCACCTTCCGCAACGCGCCGACCGTCGCCTACGTCGAAAGCCACGACCAGGCGCTCGTCGGCGACAAGACGATGATATTCCGGTTCGCCGACGCAGCGATGTACGACCAGATGGGCATCGACTGCCACACTCCGGTCATCGACCGCGCCATCGCTTTGCACAAGATGTCGCGCCTGCTCACGATGGCTGCCGGAGGCACCGGATATCTCAACTTTATGGGCAACGAGTTCGGGCATCCCGAATGGATCGATTTCCCGCGCGAAGGCAACGGATGGAGTTACCATTACTGCCGCCGCCAGTGGTCGCTTGTAAGAAATCCCGGGCTGAAATACGCCGCTTTGAACGATTTCGACGCGGATATGATACACACCGCGAAGTATTACCGCATATTCGACGAGGTATATCCCAAGCTCGATTACGTCCACGAGGACGACAAGGTCATCGCTTTCGAGCGCGGCGGACTTCTGTTCGTGTTCAACTTCTCGCCGGAAAAAAGCTTTGCCGATTACGTAATCCCGGTAAGCCGCGGTTCCGATTACAAGGTGCTGTTCAGCAGCGACGATTACCGTTACAACGGATTCGGAAGAGTGGCGCGCGTCACGGCGAGCGCTTCCGTTCCCGGTAAGGACGGAAACAATTTAAGGCTCTATCTCCCTGCAAGGACCGCGACGGTCTATTGCCCCGTCGATCTGGAATATTAAAACGACAAAGCCGCGTTCGCTTCAAAAGCGGGCGCGGCTTTTTATTTTGCTTTTCATTATGCTTTTTATCGCGTCGATGCCGCTTTGCGCGGCTATCGGCAGACCTCCCGGCGGTTGGAGCCATTGCGTGGCGAGGAAGACCCTTTTCATGCCTTTTACGGTGTTTTTGGCCTTCACCGGCAGTACGCCGGAGGAGAACGCGAAGCTCATATAAGTCCCCGCCTGCGAGCCCACGAACCTTTTATAGGTCGCCGGAGTCCAGGAGTCTACGCACTTCAAAGAGCCGTCGAGCCGGGAAAACCGACCCGTCACGGCTTTTTCGATCTCGAAGCAGATCCGCCTTTTGATTTTTCTGTATTTCTTAATATCCCGCCTTGCGCGGATAAAGCCCAAAGCGACCCTCTCCGGACAGAAGAACATCGCCTGGATAAGGCTTTTGCCTTCCGGCGAACAGCCGCTTTTATGCGGAAATGCGCGAAGCACGAGCGTATCGGAAAACGCAAGTTTTTTAAGCCGTTCCGGCAGCCGGACGATAAGATCGCCTTCAAAAGGCAGTTCCGCCGAATCGCAGGAAAACGCGCAGTGAAAGCTTGAAAACCTTTTGTATTTCCGGCTTTTGTACTTTGACAAAAGAGATCGCGGCATCTTTTTATCTACAAGTCCGCCGAATACCGTCCGCGGATCGGCGGTCAGCACCGCGTAGTCTCCGACGGCTTCGCCTCCGTCGGAAAAGCGGGCTCGCACGGTTTTTTCGCCGTCCTCATAAACCTTTACCGCCTTTTTCCCGAGCGAAAGCTCACCTCCGAGCGATACGAACCTGTCCGCCATCCTTTGCGCCATCGCGCGTGAGCCTCCTTCCGGCAGTCCGGCGTTGCCGGAGCAGTAATGCGCGAATACGAGCAAAAGCGCCGAAGCGCCGAAATGCCCGGTCAGGAGAGACTTAATAAACAGTTTTAAAAGCGGATGCGAGAACCGCTCAGAAAGTTCTCCGGCGGTAAGGAAAAAGTATTTCGCGATCATCGGGAGACAAAGCAAAGTTTCGGTCATCCCGCATTTTTCGTTTTTCCCTTTCCCGCCGAGCCCGAGCATATACTGCAAAGCCTTTACGGCGCTTATAAAACAGTCGGTCTCGGCTTTGTCACGCGGGGATACCGAATACATATCCCGCCGCAGCTTTTCGATATCCGTTCCGAGCGAAAGCCTTTTCCCGCCGTATTCACAGCTGAAAAGCGTTTTCCCCGTAACAGGAGGCCTGTCACCGAACGCGCCGAGCGTTTTCCATATCTTATAAAGCCCGGAGGCGGGATTTGTACCCGTCAGCCAGTGGACGCAGTTGTCGATACGGAACCCTTCCCTGTCCCAGCCGGTAAGGTTGCCTCCGGGGACCGGGTGCATCTCGTAAACCGTCGCGTCAAATCCGTTCAAACGGGCGTATATCCCTGCGGAAAGCCCGGCGACTCCGCCGCCGATTATTATTATTTTCGCCATATCATCATCCCGAGTTTTTTCTTATTTTTCGCTTTTTTTGCGATCTTATTACTTTTCACGTCAGTTTTGTTGACAAAAAGCGAAAAAACCGTATAATATATTTGTAAAAACAATCCTTTACAAAAGGAGAAAAAGAAATGAAAAACAGGATCCTTTCATCCGTTATCAAACTTGCGGTCTGCGTAGTAGTGCTCGGTATCGCGATCGGAGTCGGGCTCGGCACCGGGCTTGTCGATTTTTCGAAATTCGGCGCCGTTTCCATCGACGGCTCAAGCGTGCTTCGGCTTATCATAATGATCGCCGGAGTAATCGCGGCGGAGGCTTTGCTTTCCTTCCTGCTCGGGCTTCCGAACCCGAAGAACCACCGCGTAAGGTCGCTTTTCTCGATAACGAGGAGCATCCTTAAATATGTCGCGGCGATCGTTATACTCTGCTGGGGACTCGCGATAATCGGCGTCAACGTATCGACCATCGTCGCAAGCGTCGGAATCCTGGCTCTGATAATCGGGTTCAGCGCCGAAAGCCTTATTTCCGACGTAGTTACCGGCGCTTTCATGATCTTCGAGAACCAGTATAACGTCGGCGATATCGTGGAAGTCGACAACTTCCGCGGCACCGTCACGAGTATCGGCATCCGCACGACCTGCATAACCGATCCCGGCGACAACGTGAAGATAGTCAACAACTCCGCGATGAAGAACATTCTGAACCGCTCGGACAGGGTCTCGCGCAGCGTGAGCGACATCGCCGTCCCCTACGGCACCGATCTTGAAAAGCTCGAAAGCGAGATACCCGGGCTTATGCAGGATATCTTCAACCGCCACCCGGATATGATGAAAGACGTTCCGCGTTATCTCGGCGTACAGGCGCTCGCCGACAGCTCGGTGGTGCTCCGCTTCGTCGTCAACGTCGACGAAAAGGACCTTTATTCCGGCGCGAGAACGCTCAATCACGATCTGCTTTTAGGGTTCCGCAGACTCGGCGTGGAATGCCCGT
>JAGAAM010000055.1 GCA_017615235.1 Clostridia bacterium | reverse complement strand
TTGGTCGGAGTGAAGGGAATCGAACCCCCGAAATCTTGGTCCCAAACCAAGCGCCTTACCATTGGGCCACACCCCGAATTGCGGTTATTTGGTTATCTTTTTATGATCCTTTATCAGTTCCGCGTACTTATCGCGCGCCTGTGAAACGATGCTTTCCCAGGGGACGCAGACCGTCTGCGACGCGGCTTTTCCGGCGGATAAAAGCTTTGCGGGATCGGAAAACGCGCTCCTTATCGCCTCCGCGCAGCCTTCGGCGTCGTTCGGACAAACAAAACCGTTCACGCCGGGATCGATACGGTCGGCGGAGTTGGAGCCTTTCAAAAGCATGGAAGGGACGCAAAGCGAAGCCGCCTCGCGCACGACCATCGGCGCGTTGTCGTACTCAGAAGGGAAAAACAGCATATCCGACGAACGGTATATCCCCGCGAGCAGGTCCCTGTCCGCGACCTTGCCGGTGAATATCACCGAATCCGAAACGCCGGTCTTTTCGGCGTATTTTTTTATCTCTTTTTCGTTGTCGCCGCTGCCGACGGAGATAAGTTTGAACCCTTCGGGTTTGAGCAGCGCGAGCGTGTCGAGCACGAGTTTTATGTTCTTTTTCCAGACCTGGCTGCCGGCAAAGACAAGCGTTTTGCCTTTTTCGGGTAGCGAAAAGCGGCTTTTCGCCTCCCTCGCGAGCGAATCGGCGTCGCCTGCAAAAACGTCGCAGCCGTTGTCGAGCACGAAGATATCGCCCTTGAATCCGTAATCGCGCAGAGTTCCGGCGGTGCCGTTCCCGACTGTCCAGACCGAATCGGCGCAGTTATACAGCCTTATGATATAATCGACGACCTGTTCGGCGATAAGTTTGCTGTGAGTGGCTTCGAGGAAATCGTCGTAGTATTTGCTGTGGAAGGTACAGACGAAAGGCACGCCGCTGTTCTGCGCGAGCTTTTTCGCGAAATGCCCGACGGTGAAAGGGGAATGGGCGTGGATCACCTCCGGCTTCAAAGAGGCGGCGGCTTTTTTCGCGGCCGGAGAAAACGCCGTCAGCGGGAGGTAATAACCCTGTACGAACTTAACGCTGTTCGCGCGGATCACGCCGTAGCCGCGGTCGGTATCGTTTTTCCCGCAATCCGGCGCGAAGACGAAACAGCTGTCGCCTTCTGTGCCGTTAAGCAGGCGCGCGTAGTTGTCCACGACGGTTATTACGCCGTCGATGTGGGGATAGAAAACGTCGATGAACTGCGCCGATCTCATCGTCAGATCGCCGCGAGAGCCTTGTCGATATCGGCGATTATGTCGTCGATATCCTCCAGTCCGACGGAGAAACGCACCATACCGGCGTTGATGCCGGCGGCTTCGAGCTGGGCGTCGGTGAGCTGGCGGTGAGTCTCGCTCGCCGGATGGAGCACGCAGGTGCGGATATCCGCGACGTGTACTTCGTTGGAGGCGAGCTCCAGCGAATCCATGAATTTCTTCGCCTTGTCGCGTCCGCCTTTTATTACGATGGAGATAACGCCGGACGCGCCTTTGAGGTATTTCTGCGCGAGCTTGTAGTTATCGTCGCCGGGAAGCCCGGGATAGATGACCTTTTCGATCTTGCCGGAGGATTGGAAATGCTTTGCGACCGCGAGAGCGTTCTCGCAGTATTTATCCATCCTGACGGCGAGCGTTTCGAGCCCTAAATTGAGCAAAAACGCCGAATGCGCGGCGGGATAGACGCCGAAGTCGCGCATCAGCTGCATACGCGCTTTTAGCAGATATGCCGCTCTGCCGTATTTTTCGGTATAAACTATGCCGTGATAGGATTCGTCGGGTTCCGAAAGCCCTTTGAATTTTCCGCTGTTCCAGTTGAAATTGCCGGAATCGATTATGACGCCGCCGTTCTGGAGCGCGTGGCCGTCCATGTATTTGCTGGTGGAATGGATGACTATATCAGCGCCGAACTCGATCGGGCGGCAGAGCGCCGGAGTGGCGAATGTGTTGTCGACGATCAGCGGGACGCCCGCCTTGTGCGCGAGCTTCGCGAAGCGTTCGATGTCAAGCACTTTCAGCGCCGGGTTGGCGATAGTTTCGCCGAAGAACAGTTTTGTGTTCGGCTTGACGAGCGCGAGTATCTCGTCGTCGGTCATCCGCTCGTCGGCGTAGATGCACTCGATCCCGAAGCGTTTCAAGGTGAACGAGAAAAGGTTTATCGTACCGCCGTAGATCTCCGGCAGGGATATAAAACTGTCGCCGGCTTCGCAGATGTTGATGATCGACAAAAGCGTAGCCGCCTGCCCGGAGGTGGTGCACATCGCGGCGATGCCGCCTTCCAAAGCGGCGATCTTTTCCTCCACCGCCATTACCGTCGGGTTGGCGAAGCGGGAATAGATAAGCCCCTTCGTAGGGTCGTCGAATACGGCGGCGACGTCGTCCGTCGAATCGTAAACGTAGGTCGTGGACTGGACTATCGGCATGACGCGAGGCTCGGAGTTCTTCGGCTCGTAGCCCGCGTGCAGGCATTTCGTTGCGATCTTTTTATCTTTTATGTTCATAAAAACCTCCGGCGGACCGGTTTTGCGTTCTTGCTTGCGTTTCTGAAGTTATCTATTGCATTTTAACAGACAGTTGGCAAAATGTCAACAAAAATCCCGCGCCGCAGCGCGGGATAATACTATGATTAATACATTATATTGATCGACCGGTTGTTTTTGATTTAAATAAGTCTCTTGTCATATCATTCAGATCGGCTTGGCAACTTTGCCTGACTGTGGGTCTGGAAATAAGACGTTTCTTGAGTATATTGAACTTTATCAAATCACTATCATCTACCGCGTAGAATTTGCAGCTTACATAGTGACCGATATCGTCATGTGTGGGGTGAGTGCCGGGTTTTTCTTCTTTTGTCGTGCCTGTGATTTGGCAGATAAATCTTTCTCCGGTTGACGGGTTTCTTACCCACACAAGATCATCGGGCTTCATAGCTTTTAAGCAATTTATTGCTCGTTTGAAATTAACGTCGTCTTCTTCTTTGTAATTGACCCATCCTATTGCAAGTATCCCTCGTTTGAAGCAAACGTCAAATTTAGCTTTTGATGAGTCAAAACCGGCATTTTCCCGTTTGTCTTTAATGTTAATGATCCAGATTTTATTCATCTTGCCACTCCTTTGCTTAATCGCGTGTGTGATTTGGCTTTCCGTTCCGTCCGTCTATCATTTTTCGGCCTATGATAAAGTTATTTTTGGATAGACTAAAGATC
>JAGAAM010000054.1 GCA_017615235.1 Clostridia bacterium | reverse complement strand
GCAAAGGAGCTGCTTTGCAGAAAGAGGAATTTGGAATCGGCGTATTCCGCCATCGTGCGCGAGCTTGAAAGCCTCGAACAGGAGCGCTGCGCTTACAAAAGCCGCATGATGAGCGAGCCGGAAGGCGAACCGGAACAGATGCGCCGGAAAGGACTTATGGACACGCTCGCGGGGATCGAGGACTGCCGTCTGAGGAAAAGCGTCGTCGAGCGCGAGCTTATGATGATCGAAAAAGGGATGAGCGGATTGAACCCCTATCAGAAAGAACTGCTGGAATGTTTTTTCATAGACCGGCAGGCGGGAGCCGCCGACGACTTTATGGACAAATATTTCAAGGAGCGCTCCTCCGTTTACCGCGACAGGAGCCGCGCTCTGGACGCATTTACCCGTTCGGTCTACGGAGTATTGAGCCTTTGACGCCAAAAAGCACTTGTAATCGGCGGAAAAGCGTTATATAATCATAATAAGGTAAAAACATTTTTAAGAGGTGCGGTAATGGAACTTGACGCAAAGATCGAAAAGCTGCGCGGATTTATCGAAGGTTCGCAGAATATCGTGTTTTTCGGGGGAGCCGGCGTTTCCACGGAAAGCGGGGTCCCGGATTTCCGGAGCAAGGACGGGCTTTACAACCGCCACGACGTGCGTTTCGACGGATTTTCGCCCGAATACCTTTTGAGTCACGACTGCCTTGTGCGCGAGCCGAAGATTTTTTACGAATTTTACCGACAGAAGATGGACGCCCGCTTTGCCAAGCCCAACGCGGCGCATAAATACCTTGCAAAGCTCGAAAGCGAAGGCAGGCTTAAAGCCGTCGTAACGCAGAACATCGACGGTCTTCACCGGAAAGCCGGCAGCAAAGTCGTTTACGAGATCCACGGAACGACGGAGCGCAACTACTGTATGCGCTGCGGCAAGCCCTTCCCGGCGGACTACATCTACGATTCGAAAGAGGACGTACCGCGCTGCGAATGCGGCGGCCAGGTGCGCTGCGACGTCACGCTTTACGGCGAATCGCTGCCCGACGAAGCCGTGCTCGGCGCGATAAAGGCGATCTCCAAAGCCGACCTGCTCATCATCGGCGGGACTTCGCTCACGGTCTATCCTGCGGCGTCCTACGTCAATTATTTCAGCGGAAAGCATATCGCGCTGATAAACAAAGACAGGCTCGCCTTCGGGCTCGACCCGGAGCGCGACGTGGAGATCAACGCCCCGATAGGCGAAGTGTTCTCGAAGCTTTAACGGAGGGAAAAAGATGTTTGGAAACAAAGAATTGCAGGGCGCCTGGGAGGAACGCGGCGTCGTCGGTACGCGCATCGAGATAGAAGGCAAAAAGTTGACCGTGCTCTGGCAGGGAAGCCCGGTCCTGGAAACTTCTTTTTCGGTCTCCAAGGGCGAAAACGGCGTTTTGAACCTCGATTTAAAAGAGACCGGGCTCCGCTATAAGGGCGATAACAGGGATTACGCTCAGGTCACGGCGATAACTTTTGAAAACGGCAGGCTGATCTACGACCACCGCTTCCCGATCACCGGCGACAGCCGCGAGATACTCGATAAAACGGCGAACAGCAGGTTCGGTGATTTCGATATCGCGGACGGAGTGCTTAAAGAGCTTTCCGGCAAATGGTACGGAAAAGAGTTCCCGGATACGCTGATCTTCAAAAAAGATACGCTGACGATCAACGGCGAGACGCGCAAGATCCACGCCCTTACCTGCGATACCGGATATCTCGCCCCCGGCGAATATCTTATCGCCGACGCCGATCCCGGCAGGCACTCGATATTCCGTTACGCCGAAATGCGCTTCCGCGCCGGCGTCATCGACGCGGTCATCCCGGTCTGCGACGCGCCCTCGTTCCACGTCACGTTTACCCGCGAAAAGAAGGATTGACTCCCCGCGCAGGGGGTCGCGGCGGCTTCAAGCCTTTAAAAAGTTTTGTAAAAAACCGCCCAAAAAGGTTTTAAAAAGCACTTGACATCCACGGAACGTTGTGATATTATAAACAATGCTCCGCACGCGCCGTTAGCTCAGCTGGATAGAGTGTCTGGCTACGAACCAGAAGGTCGGGGGTTCGAATCCCTTACGGCGTGCCAAAACGAAAACACACCCTTGCGGTGTGTTTTTGTTTTGATAATGAGAGGGATTCGAAGGGCGCGTGTTGAATGGCGATCCGGGGGATCGCCAGACCGTGCCACCGCTCCGCCCAATGGGGGTCCCCGCGAAACAGGGTTTCGCGGGGTTTTCGAGGCGGGCGAATCCCTTACGGCAGTCTTGAAAAATCAATCTTATATGAAATAGGCGAAATAATCAATCATTTTAGAAAAAGCAATTATTTGATATTTCTGCGACATCTGCTCTTTATTCGCCATAACTTCACAAAAAAGCTGTCTGACGATTTGACTTTGCCGGAAGTTTAACACACCCGCCCTTTTTACGCGTTCTTAACAATACAACTCCCCCATAAACGAATTTTCACTCTAAACCGTTGAATCGTACGCGCTTTTCATATATAATGAAGAAAAAGTATAAATCGGGAACGCGGGTGAAGAAAATGAAGAATTGCGGATGGTGCGGACTGTCCGGGGAAGACAAACGTTTATT
>JAGAAM010000053.1 GCA_017615235.1 Clostridia bacterium | reverse complement strand
GGGCGCATAAAGATCTTTCTGCCGTCGATATGTGAAGAGAAAGCGACGCCGTCTTCGGATATCTTTCGGAGAGATGCGAGCGAAAACACCTGGAAACCGCCGCTGTCGGTCAGAACGGGCTTGTCCCAGTTGAAAAACTTCCGGATGCCGCCGAGCGCTTTTATGACTTCGTCGCCGGGACGCAGATGCAGATGGTAAGTGTTGGACAGCTCGACCTGGCAGCCGATCTCCTCGAGGTCGGCGGTCGAAAGCCCTCCCTTTATAGCGGCGGCGGTACCGACGTTCATAAAAGCGGGCGTTTCGATCGTTCCGTGAACGGTCTCGAAACGTCCGAGGCGGGCGCGGTCTTCGGTTTTAAGAAGCGTGAACTTTGCCATCGGTTACCTCAGTAGATAAACATTGCGTCGCCGAATGAAAAGAAACGGTATTTCTTTTCAACGGCTTCTTTGTAAGCGTTAAGTATGATTTCTCTGCTTGCGAAAGCGGAAACAAGCATGATCAGTGTGCTCTCGGGAAGGTGGAAATTGGTTATCAGAGCGTCTATGCATTTGAAACCGTAACCGGGATAAATGAATATGCCGGTTTCTCCGCTGTCCGCGCGTATCTCGCCGTACTTTCCGGCTACCGTCTCAAGAGTCCTGCAGCTCGTCGTGCCTACCGCGATAACTCTGCCGCCTCTGCGTTTGGCGGCGTTTATCTTTTCCGCCGCTTCGGCGGGAAGATCGTACCATTCCGTGTGCATGACGTGCTTCGTAAGGTCGTCTTCCTTGACCGGACGGAAGGTACCGAGCCCGACGTGAAGCGTTACGAACGCCGTGTCGGCTCCCTTTGCGCGGAGCGCGTCGAGCAGCTCGCCCGTGAAATGAAGACCGGCGGTCGGAGCGGCGGCCGAACCGTCGTATTTAGCGTACACGGTCTGATACCGCGAAGGATCCGACACTCTGCTTTTGATGTACGGCGGCAGCGGCATAGCGCCGACGCGGTCTAATATTTCGTTGAATATGCCGGAGTATCCGAACTTTATCAGGCGGTTGCCGTCTTCGACCGTTCCGATGACGCTGCCCGTAAGTTCGTCGCCGAAGAATATCGGTTCGCCGGTCTTCGCCTTTCGCGCCGGACGGAGCAGACATTCCCAGACGTCGTCTCCCCTGTCGCGGAGCAGGAGTGCCTCAAACTCCCTGCCGGCGGCGTTCCTGCCGATTATGCGCGCAGGGATGACTCTGGTATCGTTCAGAACAAGGCAGTCGCCCGGATTGATCATATCCTCGATATCGTAAAAGTGTTTGTCGGAGGTTTCTCCGGTTCTCCTGTTCACCGTCATCAAACGCGAACAGTCGCGCTTTTCGGCGGGAGTCTGCGCGATAAGCTCTTCCGGCAGCTCATAATAATAATCCGAGCGCTTCAGATCAGCCATAGATGCCTCCGCCGATGAACTCGCGCAGCATCGAATCGTACGGAACAAGATCGCGATCGCCATCGGGACAGACGGCGTACAGCCGCGCAAGCGCCTCGATATCCGGATCGTGAGCGTATTTACGGTAAGCTTTATCAATAAGCTGCGTCATTTCGCCCTTTAACATAAAAGGTTCGTAAGGCAGGAGCGTGTCGATAACGTAGTCCGCCGTGTTCATATGCGGCGCGATGTGTTTGTCCTCGCCCGCGCAGACGCTCTCCCACATGTCGACGGTGCCTTCGAGATGCGCGCCTCTGAATTTGTGGTCGCGCACTATGCGTCTGGCAAGCCGCAGGGTGCGGCCGGAAATGATCTCGCCGCCGAACGAAACGGACGACGCCGTGGAAACGTATACCCTGACGGTGTCGAACTCCTTTCCCATCTCGATAACGTCCCTGTTCAGCGCGTGTATGCCCTCGATGATTATAACGCCTTTTTCGCCGAGTTTCTCCTTGTGCGACTTGTAGACCTTCCGGCCGCTGACGAAGTCGAAACGCGGCAAATAAGCCTCTCCGCGCAGTATAAGCTCGTTTACCTTGTCGAGCATGAGCAGTTCGTTGACTATCGTGGGAGACTCGAAGTCGAAGCCTGCGGTGTACGCATTCATTTCGTCCTTGTCGAAGAAGAAATCGTCGGTGGACATGGAAATGCAGTCGACGCCGCCTTCGGTGAGATTCTTGCGGATATTCTCGGCGGTCGTGCTTTTTCCGGAGCTTGATGGTCCGGAAATGAGCAGCACGTCGCGCCGCTGATCGCTGTAAAGGATGCGGTCGGATATTTGTTTGAGCTGCGAGTTGTAGTTTCTTTCAGCGTCGTCGATACAGCCTTGCGGATCGCTTTCGTACGCAGCGATGACGGTTTCGATATCTATTATTCCTTCAGACATTTATTCTCCTCCTCGGGTACTGTAAAACTCTCTGATGAAAGCCGCGTTAGCGGCGATTTTTCCGGGCTTTTCTATGTATTCGTAAGGATACTTATAGTTGCAAAGACGCTTAATTGTTTTTCCGCCGTCCGCGACGAGCTTGGTGATCCCGCCCGCGCCGACCGAAAGCACGGTGGCGGCGTCGCTCATCATAAGGATATTGTAGACGCTCTTTTTTCCCGCGAGCGCGTAACCCTTGTTTTCAAGATTGCCGCCCGCGCGTTTTTGGCGATACATATAGTATTCGCGGTATCCGGCGGCGTGCAGAAGAGCTTCCGCGGCGTCAAAAGAACGTTCGGCGAGTCCGTCGTCGATCACAAGCGAGCTTTCATAGTAGCCGGATGACCGTTTCAGCGCGAGCGTGTGCATCGTTATATCATCGGCGCCGAGCTCGATAAGACGCGCGACGGTGTCCGTGAAATCCTCTTCGGTGGAATACGGAAGACCGGCTATGACGTCGCAGTTAATGTTGTCGAAGCCGGCTTTTCTCGCTTCGTTGAAGGCTTTGTAAAACTGCGCGACCGTGTGCCGCCTGCCGTTCTTTTCAAGCACTTCGTCCGAGAGTATCTGCGGGTTGACGCATATTCTGGTGACTCCGGAAGCTTTCAGTACTGCGAACTTTTCGGCGCTCGCGACGTCCGCCCTGCCGAACTCATAAGTGAATTCGCAACGATCGCCGAAGTGCTTGTTGATCGCGTCGCAAAGGCGCTTCGTCTGTTTCGCGGAAAGTATCCCGGGAGTTCCGCCGCCGACGTACACCGTGTCGTTGACGAGACCCGCGTCGCGGACGATGGCGGCGGCGGTCCCGATCTCATCGATCAACATCGCGAGATAAGGCTCGAGAAGCTTTCCCGCGCGTTCGATCGAATGACTGACGAACGAACAGTAGTTGCATCTGGTCGGACAAAACGGGATCGAAACGTAAAGATTGCAGCGCTTTTCCATATCGCGCGAAAGGATATCCGTCTGCTCTGAAGCGACGGTAACGCAGG
>JAGAAM010000052.1 GCA_017615235.1 Clostridia bacterium | reverse complement strand
GAAATCATTTATGATCGCGTCGTGCGAAAATTTCGCGCCCGTCGTATCGGAATCCATCCTTGCAAGACGAAGCTCCGGGAATCCGGTCTCAAGTTCGTCCTGGAGTTTCTGAGTCCCGAATCCCGAATAACCGATCTTTTTGCTTCCGCAGACGGGGCATTTTTCGGGTACCGGTACGGTGTAGCCGCAGTAATGGCAGGTAAGGCGTTCGTTTCCGCGCCTGCCGCCCTCGAAGGCGTGATGAGTGAGCGCGACGGAACAGCTCTCACAGCTGAAGACGTAACCGCATTCGCGGCAGGTAACGTGGGTGTCGTAACCGCGTCGGTTGACGAACAATAACGATTGCTTTCCTTCGGCTTTGGTCTTTAAAAGCTCTTTTGCCAGTCTTTCGCCGATTATCTTTCCGGTCATGAGCGCGGGATCGCAACGCATGTCTTCTATGATGACTTTCGGCAGCTTCGCACCGCCGAAACGGTCTTTCAGTTTGAAAAGGGAATAGGTGCCGCTCTGAGCCTTGTAATAAGTCTCGATCGAGGGCGTTGCCGATGCGAGCAGCAAAAGCGCGTTCGATTCGCTGCAGCGGAACCTCGCAACGTCGATCGCAGAATATTTCGGCGTCGTCTCGCTTTTATAGGTGTGCGCCTGCTCCTCGTCGACGGCGATGACGCCTATGCCGTCGAAGGGTGCGAACACCGCGCTTCGCGTGCCGATTATCACGTCGCAAGCGCCCTCGCGCACTTTGCGGTAGGTGTCGGTGCGTTCGCCGATCGAAAGCATCGAATGGATCACCGCGAGCCTTTCGCCGAAAGCGGCGGAATAAACGTTCACCGCCTGTGAGGCAAGCCCGATCTCCGGGATCAGGACAATGGCTTTCCTGCCTTTCGCGACGACGTGTTTTACCGTTTCGATGATTACGCGCGTCTTTCCGCTTCCGGTCACGCCGAACAAAAGCGCCGCCTTTGCGCTGCCGCTGTCGGCAAGGGCGCAAAGCCCTTCGACCGCGGCTTTCTGGTCGTCGGAAAGCGGACTTTCGCCGTCGCGTTTCGTCCCGACGAGCGAATAAGCCTCGCGGTAAAATGAAGTCTCGCGCTTTTCGGCAATGCCTTTTTTGACCAAAGCGTTTACGATCGCCGCCGAAAAGCCGCCGATCATCTCTGTCTCGCGCAGAGTGGCGCAGGGGTAGTTGATAAGGAAAGCGATAAGATCGCGCTGCTTCTGGGTAAGTCCTTCGCCGGACTCGGCAAGCTCGTTCGCTTCGTCAGGCGAGACCGTAAGGCTGACGGTAAAAAGGTTTTTCTCGTTGATCTTTTCGGGGACTCTGCTCGATTTTACGAGCAATCCGAGCCTGCACAGCGAGTTTAGTAGTTTTAAGCTTTCTTCGCCGAATTCGTCGGTAATCGCCTTTTCGGTCATAACGCCGCGGCGTTTGATCTCGGCGTATAACAGTTCCGAAGCGGAATTGACGGAGATCTCGCCGCCTTCTTCCGAGACCGAATACACCGTCTCCGACGAAAGGTTCACTCCCGGAGGGATCACCGCGCGGAAAGCGTTCCCGAAGGTGCAGAAAAAGCGTTTTCTTATAAAATCGCAGGTGCGTACGAGTCCTTCCGGCACGTCAAAAGGATATTTCATCAGGCTGTCGACCGGCTTGACGTGCGGATAGGAACATTCCTCCGAAAACGAGGTGACGACGGCGCTTACGCGCTTGTTCGCGTTCCCGAAAGGCACTACCGCGACGGAACCGATCTTTATGTCGCTGCGAAGCGCGGGAGGAATGAAATAACTGTACTCCCGGTCTATTCCGTACGCGGTGTCGATTATGCGCACGCTTGCATACGCTTTTTCCATCTTTTGTCCTTGCTTCAGTCGAGGATCTTATATTCGCCGTCGTGGATCTTTCTTACCGCGACGGAGACCGGTTTTTCGCATTCCTGATCGGAAATTTCGGACCTGCGTTCAAGTTCGTATCTGCGTTTGTCGTCGCCTTCGCTCGCCGCTTCTTTTTCGACGATGTGGCGGGCGCATTTAGCCGTCGCGATGACGAGCTTGTAGCGGTTCACTTTTTCGTTTGTGAGTTCCTGTACGGTGGGATAGAGCATCATTTTAGGGTACCTCTTATATTTTGTAAAATTTTAATCGTTTGAATTGAGTTTCGCGTTGAGCTCCGAGGCCTCGAGAGCCGAGCAGATAACGTGATCGCTGTCCGTGACGATGACCGATTTGGTCTTTTTGCCTGTAGTAACGTCGATGGCTCTGCCGGCGTTCTTAGCGTCCTGAACGAGCCTTCTCACCGGGAGGGAATCCGGCGATACCACTGCGATGATCCTTTCGGCGTTGACGAAATTGCCTGATCCGACGTCCAATAATATCATATCCCGACTCCTTACTCGACGTTCTGTATCTGTTCTCGGACCTTCTCGACCGCGCTTTTTGCGTCGATGACGGTCTTTGCTATGCTGCCGTCGTTGGCTTTCGAACCGATGGTATTGACTTCGCGGTTCATCTCCTGGACGAGAAAATCAAGTTTCCTGCCGACCGGGACGTCCTCCTCGACGAACGCGCGGAACTGGGTGAAATGTGAATCGAGCCTTGCGAGCTCCTCGCTTATATCCGCCTTGTCGGCGAAGATCGCGCATTCGGTAAGGAGCCTGCCTTCGTCGTAATCGACTCCGCCCAGCAGCTCTTTTATCCTCGCTTTCATCTTTTCGTTCGATTCGGCGACTGCGGCGGGCGCGCGCTTCGCTATATCGGCGCGAAGCCCTTCAAGCGCGGCGATGTGTCCGAGCAGATCGTCGCAAAGCTTTCTGCCTTCGGCGGCGCGCATATCCGAGAAAACGGCGAAAGCCTTTTCAAGCACCGTTTCGACGGCTTTCCAGGCGGCGTCCATATCCTCGTCGGGTCGGGACTGGCTGAAAACTTCGTTACGCAAAGCCAGCGTATCGACGCTTAAATTGCCGGAAAGCTTACAGCGCTTTTTTATCCCTCGCATAAGCCTGACGTATTCGCCGATGAATTCGTCGTTGGCGGTGAGAACGTTTTTCTCGCCGCCGATACGGTCAATCGAAACGTAGATATCGAGCTTCCCGCGCGATACTTTGTTGGCCGCGAACCGGCGTACATTGTCCTCAAGCGCGCCGAAAGCGCGGCTTATCTTGATGTTTGTATCGAGGTATCTGCTGTTGACAGATTTGACCTCGCAGATTATATCGTAACCGTCAACGGCTTCGCGGTGTCTGCCGAAGCCCGTCATGCTTTTTATCATAAGGCGACTCCTGAATATTTTTTAACAAGGTATTATATCACAAAAAAGGCAGGCTGTCAACTACCGCCTACCTTTAAATATATATTTAAATTTTGATTTTATATGCCGAACGTAGAACAGACTCATACGTTCCAGCGCGATATCGTATACGAAAAACACGCCGTTCGCAAGCAATATGCCCGCTATCCACCAGTAAACTTCGAATTCGATCGGGGTGTTCAAAAGGTAAACCGTCACAAGTGCGGCACCGGCGAGGGCGATATCGAAGACCGCGAACCTCGCCGCGTAGGATAGCGGTTTCGGCTTGATATTGTTCAAAAAGACCTTTAAGACCGGGTAATAGCCCGAAAACAGTATGAAATAGACCGCCGGCGCTTTATTGGGGAGCAGTAAAGCCGAAAGCAGCGAAGCCGCGGCGTATACCGCGATCGCGTATCCTTTTCCGAGCTCGATCATCGCGGCGATGATGATAAGGCTTCCCAAAGCGGCGGTCGAAAGATCGAGCACCTCGATCACCGATCCGAGGAACAGCAAAGCCACGCAGAGAGCCGTAAATAAGCCGGCGTAGGCGGTCTTTCTCGCTTTTTTCATATCAGCAGCAGGGGATCAGGTCGTGACCCGTGCGTTCGCAGCAGCAGTCGAGGCAAAGCAGATCGCCGCAGCAGGTACAGCAGGGCGTTCCGCAAGTGCTGTCGTTGCCGTTCATTCCGGCGTAAGGGCTTTCGGCGGAGCCGCTGCTCATGCGCTGTTTGAAGGTTATGTACTCCCGGTTGTAAGGGTCCATCGCGCAGGCGGTGTTGATCTCGTCACGCGCGTTCTGGAGCCAGCCTTTGCGGTAATAGACGAGCGCCATAAGGAAATGCCATTCGGCGTTCCTTTCGGCTTGCGGAACTCTTTCGAGAAGAACGTTCGCTTCGTCGATCCTGCCGGTGTTTATCAGCATCCTGATACGGGCGTAAACGCCGGTCGAGCCTTCGCTTCCCGCATAATCGCCTTCGTAATAATAACCGCCGCCGGAGCCGCGTTTCCCGGCGCCGGAACGATATTTCTGAATATCGTCGTAAGCCTCGTTGATCTCCTTCATCTTCTTCTCGGCGAGATCCTTCAGCGGGCTGTCGGCGTAATTGTCCGGGTGGTATTTTTTTGCAAGAGTCCTGTAAGCCTTTTTGATCTCCTCGTCCGTCGCGTTTTCGCTGACGCCGAGGATCTCATACGGGTTGTTCATAATGCTTCTTGTTCCTTTCGATTATCCGGCGCACGGAATCGCGTCCGCCGAGTTCGACTATGTTGAATATGATGCGGTCTTCCTCCGTCAGCTCCGCTTTGCAGGCGAGCGCGTAGGAATTCGAGAAAGCGTTAAGGCTGTCATAAAGCGTAGAAGTTATCGTTTCGCGGTTTTTGTAAACTTCTGCGGCGGAGCCGTATTTAAGTAACAACGGATTGTAATTCCCGGTCTTTTCATCGTTAAAAGCGTCGTCGAGCGCATCGGCGATATAGATGAACCGCCCGATGTGATAACCGCAATTTTCCGCTATAAGCTTTTTCTCGCCTTCAAGACCGAAAGAAGCGATTTCGCGCATCATCGCGCCGAACCCGTCGGCGGCGAAGTCGGTATCGGATACCCGGTCTTTTTCGGCTTTTGCGCACTTTGCAAGCCCTTTATCCACCGCTTCGACGAGCGAAGGATATTTTGAAGACTTTCTCTTTATCCGCTCAAAGACGGCTCGCTTCGCGAACTTTTTAAATGCTCTGTCGATGCCTTTTTCGTCGTTTATATCGTCGATAAGCTTGCCGTATGAAAGCAGACCGAACGCGCTTATGACGTAATCATAACTCGCGTCTGCTTTGACGCAGTTCTTCTTTTTGCATTTGTAGGGGCAGTATTCCCTGCATACTTCGGCTTTTTCACCGGTAAGCGAGATACGCAAAAGCGCAAGGAGCACGAAATCGTAATTGAGGAGCCAGCGCGTGATATGCGATATATGCTTTCCGCCGTAACGGCAGAGCCCGCAGTAAAGCGCGGAATAGTATTCGCTGTCCTTGACCAGAAGGTCGCTTTTTCGCGGACGGATATAGCCGAACATAGGCGCTCCTTTTGATGATTTTTAATGATTATATCACCTTTTCATTACGAAAACAAGCAAATAAAAGGCGT
>JAGAAM010000051.1 GCA_017615235.1 Clostridia bacterium | reverse complement strand
GGCGAACCCGGCGAGG
The DNA here is from genome assembly GCA_017615235.1 of Clostridia bacterium. The sequence goes on along the minus strand of JAGAAM010000051.1, from coordinate 2,986 downwards.
ACCCTGTTCACGTTGTCTTTAACGCCTTTTTTCATAAAAACAACGCCGCCGGCGCCCAACACGGTGCCGAGAAACGGCAGAAAAAGACAGATCAAAACGGTCTTCGTCATCATTTAACACTCCTGTCGTTGATAGGATATGTGAACGGCAGCGAAAGAGTGTTTCTGTCGATACAGACAAGAATGAATAACGAAGGAAGAAAAAGCCTTTGGTTTTTCATTAAAACCGTTTTCCGATTGCGGAAAACTTTCCGCAATTATTCATTGTATATTTGACCGCAAGGTCGCTTTATGGTGATTGTTATGTCAAAACTCTGGGAAGGCAGGACGGACGGCAAAGTCGATCCGGCGGCCGACGATTTCAATTCCTCCATACGCATCGACGGGCGGATGTACCGCCGCGACGTCGAGGGCAGTATCGCCCACGCGGAAATGCTCGCAAAGCAGGGCATCATCCCGGATCACGACGCCGAACAGATCGAAAAAGGTCTGCTTGCGATCCTTGCGGATATCGAAAACGGCGTCCTCGCGATCGATCCGAAAGCGGAGGATATACATACTTTTATCGAGCAGGAGCTCACAAGGCGCGTCGGCGACGCAGGAAAGCGGCTTCACACCGCGCGCTCCCGCAACGATCAGGTCGCGCTCGATTCGCGGCTTTATCTGCGTGACGAGGGAAACGAAATAACGGCGCTGCTCAAAGAACTGGTCGCCTCGCTCTGCGCCCGCGCGGAGGAGAACAAGGCGGTCATAATGCCGGGCTACACCCACCTTCAAAGGGCTCAACCGATAACCTTCGGGCACCATCTCTGCGCCTATTGCTTTATGTTCCTGCGCGACGTCGACAGGTTCGGCGACGCATTGAAACGAATGAATGTCTCGCCTATCGGCTCCTGCGCCCTCGCGGGGACGACCTTCCCGACCGACCGCGGATTCGAGGCCGCGAAACTCGGCTTCGACGGCGTCTGCGAAAACAGCGTCGACGGCGTTTCCGACCGCGATTTCTGCATCGAGCTGGCGTCCTGCTCGGCTATAGCGATGATGCACCTTTCGCGTTTTTCGGAGGAGCTTATCCTCTGGTCGAGCCGGGAATTCGGTTTCGTCACGATCTCCGACGAATATACCACCGGAAGCTCGATAATGCCGCAGAAAAAGAACCCCGACATGGCGGAGCTCGTGCGCGGGAAGACCGGGCGCGTCTACGGCGACCTTATGGCGCTGCTCACGGTCATGAAGGGACTTCCGCTGGCTTACAACAAGGATATGCAGGAGGATAAAGAGGCGATCTTCGATTCGCTCGACACGTTAAAAGCCTGCCTCGGCATTACGGCGGCGGTCGTAAAGACCTTTAAGGTGAACGCCGGCGCGATGTCCTCCGCCGCGAGCGAAGGATTCATCAACGCGACCGACTTCGCCGACTATCTCGCTGTGAAGGGCGTTCCCTTCCGCGAAGCTTACAAGATCGCCGGCAGGGCGGTCGGGAAGTGTATCGAAAAGGGCCTTACGCTCGAAACGCTTCCGTTCGAAGACTACCGCGCACTCTGCCCGGCCGTCGACGAAAAAGTATATGACGCCGTCGATCTTGCGAACTGCGCCTCCCGCCGCAACAGCGAGGGCGGCACCTCCGTCGCCTCCGTCGAAAAACAGCTCGCGGAGATCAGAAAAAGGATATAAATCGAATATATAATATATTTAAAGGGTTTGCAAAACCGGACAGGAGGATCATTATGACCGTTAATTTCAGACAGCTCGCGGACATCGGGGCGGAAGAAGCGAAAGCAAAGATCGAAAGCTTCTTATTCCCGGTCGTGCTGCTCGACGGAGATCTGACTGTCATAGGCAAAAACCGCCCGGCTTACGGGATCCCCGGCTTGCCGAGGTGCGGAGCCGACGCCAAAAAGCTGTTTTCCGGCGAAGATCTTGAAAAGATCGGGAAAGCCCGACGGGGAGACGTTCATAAAATAAACATATTTGAGGGATTCGACCGTCACGTCGCCGCGGTCTGCGGCAGCGGGACGGTTTTTCTTTTGCTCGACAGCGTCCCGGCGGATATAAAGGACTGTGTGGAGGCGTTCTATTCGCCGTTTTCGGGCTACGATACCTTTGTGTCCGGTAATTTCACGGATATATCCGGCGATAAGACCGACCGGCAGACGCAAAAGATCTACCGCCGGCTTTCGGAGCTGACTTCGCTGATGATCGGCGCCGAGAGCGATATGCGGGTGTTCAACGCGATCCCCGCCGTGCGCGGGGTGCTTACCGCGGCGGAAGAGGCGGTTTTTGCGTCCGGGAAGGAGTATTCCGTTTCCGCAAGCGCGATCCCGCACGGCGATCTTGCGGTTTTCGGCTCCGAAAGCGCGTTCGCGGCGGCTCTGGCGACGGCTTTGAAGATATGCGTCGATCTTTCTTCGGATATGGCGATAAGTTTTTGCGCAGGCACGAAAGGCGAGACCGCGGAATTTACTCTTTCCGCCCGCGTGACCGCGGAAAAAGACGAGCTCGACCCCGTCTTCAACCGCAAACGCTCCGACCCGTTCGGCGACCCGCACGCGATGACCGCACTCGACTGCTATTTGATAAAACTCCTCGCCTGCGGGAATTTCTGGGAACCGGAATTCTCGGTTTCCACGCTCGGTATCGGCGGTTCGGAGCTTGTTATCAGGCTTTGCTGTCCGCTTGCCGGATGCGTTCCGGAGGAAAGTTTCGCGCTCGCCGACAGCGTTTCGGCGCTTGCAAAACTTGCCGCGTTAAGAGAATTGACGTATTATTTAAGCGACGATTGAAAGCGGATAATAAGAAAAACCGTTCCTCTTCCGGAACGGTTTCAGAGCGCATAGAAACGAAGGATTTTTCTGTTGCCGCGCAAAATCAAAGTTTTTGCGGAGGCCCCGGAAAACGGAGCGTCGCTTTACCGGTGTAAAGCAGTCGACGTTTTCGCGAAAGCACTTTATCAGGCGCTTTTAAGACAACGGTATAACTATAACGGT
>JAGAAM010000050.1 GCA_017615235.1 Clostridia bacterium | reverse complement strand
GGTGCAGATGATGATCTTGTCCCAGCGGAGCGCCGAAAGATCGAACATGGAAACGCCTTTGCCTTTAAGTCCCTTGACTTCGACTCCGCAGCCGATGACCTTGATAAGATCAAGGATGATATCGCTTTTCATTATCCTGTCGAACGAGGCTTTAAGACAGTTCAGCGTTTTGCCTCTGACCGGGATGATCGCCTGGAAATCGGCGTTGCGCGCAAGTTTACAGCTCGTCAATGCCGAATCGCCCTCGACGATATAAAGTTCGCACTTATCGGGGTCGCGCAGACGGCATCCGACGAATTTATCGACGGTATTCGTGATGTCAAGCGCCGTCGTCAGCTTTTTCTTCGCGGTAACTCGCATATTCTCCGCAGATTCGCGGGCGCGTTTGTTGACGAGGATCTGGTTGACGATCCTGTCGGCAGCCTGCGGATTTTCGGCAAAGAAGACTTCGAGCGAATGCTTGAAGAATTCGGTCATCGCCTCGGCGATGAATACGTTCGTTATAGCTTTTTTGGTCTGGTTCTCATAGGAAGCCTGAGTCGAGACCGAGTTGACAACGACTACTAAAGAATCCTCGATATCCGAAAAGAGTATTTTGCTTTCGTTCTTGTTGTATTTACCGTTGTTTTTCGCGTACTGGTCGAGTGCCCAGGTGAATGCGCTTCGCGTTGCCTTGTCAGGCGAACCGCCGTGCTCAAGGAACGACGAGTTGTGATAGTACTCGATCATATTGACGTCGTTCGAGAAGCAGAACGCGAACTGCATTTTCAATTTGTAATCGCTCCTGTCGGGGCTGTCGCGGCCGACGCGTTCCGCGGAATAATCGCCTATCGGCGAGATAGCGGTGTCGCCGACGACCTCTTTGATATAATCTATTATTCCGTCAGCGTAGAAATACTCCTCCGATTCGAACTTGCCGTCGTTGTTCTGCCATTTGAAGTTAACGGTCAGCCCGGCGTTCGCGACGGCCTGCTTTTTGCAGACGGTGCTGAAATATTCGCGTGGGATCGCGGTGTTCGTGAAAACGTCGGGGTCGCTCTTCCAGCGAATGACGGTGCCGGTACGGTTCTTAGGCGCTTCGAGCCTTTGAAGTTCGGAAGCCGGTTCGCCGTGTTTGAAGCTTATAAAAAGCTTCGTTCCGCGCTGATAGGATGTGACTTCCATAAATTCGGAAGCGTACTGCGTCGCGCAGGCGCCCAAACCGTTAGTACCGAGCGAATACTCATAAACGCCGCCGTCGGTGTTGTTGTATTTACTGCCGGCGTAAAGTTCACAGAATACGAGTTCCCAGTTATAGCATTTTTCCTTTTCGTTCCAGTCGAGCGGAACGCCGCGTCCGAAATCCTCGACCTCCATCGTGCGGTCGTTATATACCGTCACGTTGATACGGTTGCCGTAGCCTTCGCGGAATTCGTCGACGGAGTTGGAGATTATCTCGAAGAAAGAATGCTCGCAGCCTTCAATGCCGTCGGAACCGAAAATAACGGCGGGGCGTTTACGAACGCGGTCGGCGCCTTTTAACGAGGTTATGGATTGATTGTCATATTCAACGGTCTTTTTTGCCATATAACTTTATCCTTTTGAAATCAGTTGTTTACCGAATAGAAACCGACTTTGCGGTAGACTTTGCGAAGCGTCTTCTCGGCTGTGTAGGAGGCTCTCTGGGCGCCATCGACGAGTATCTTATCAAGTTGTGCTTTGTCGGACATAAACGTATTGTAGTAGTCCTGGAGCTTTCCTAAAGCGTCCGCCGTTGCTTCCGCGACCGCGGATTTGAACACGCCGTAACCCTGTCCTTCGAATTCCTTTTCGATCTCCTCGACAGTCTTGCCGGTGAATCCTGCGTAGATGTTGATAAGATTATTGATGCCGTCCTTGCCTTCGCCTTGTCTGACTTCACAGCCGGAATCGGTGACGGCGCGTTTGATCTTACGGATCACGACGTCGCGGCTGTCGAGTAGGAACACGCTTCCGTCGCCGGGATCGGATTTACTCATTTTCGCAGTAGGATCGGTCAAAGACATAATTTTCCTGCCGACGGTGGAAAAATACGGTTCGGGTATCTTGAAAGTATCGGAATAGGTGTTGTTGAAACGGATCGCGATGTCGCGCGCGATCTCGATATGCTGTTTCTGATCGGCGCCAACAGGGACCAGATCGGGCTGATAAAGCAGTATATCCGCCGCCATAAGCACCGGATATGTGAAAAGTCCGGCGTTGATATTATCGGCGTGTTTGGCGGATTTATCCTTGAACTGCGTCATTCTCGAAAGCTCGCCGAACATAGTATAACAGCTTAACACCCAGGAAAGCTGGGCGTGAGCGGGAACGTGGCTCTGGATAAAGACCACGTTTTCGTTCGGGTCGATACCGGCGGCGAGATAGAGCGCAAGCGTTTTTAAACAGTTCTTGCGAAGCTCCGCCGGGACCTGCCTCACCGTGATTGCATGAAGGTCGACGATACAGAAATAGGTGTTGAAATCGTATTGGAGTTTGGCCCAGTTACTCAAAGCTCCGAGGTAATTTCCTATCGTAAGCGTTCCGGAAGGCTGGATGCCGGACAGCATAGTCTTTTTTTCGTTTGTTTCCATTGATATCACCTCTTATAAAACGTTCGATAACCTTTTGACGCCTTCAACGATCTGCTCGTCGGTCGGCATAGAATAATTGAGCCGTACGGAATCCGAAAAACCGCCCTGCTTCGGGTTGAAGCAGCTTCCCGTAACGACGGCGACTTTATTCGCGATGGCTTTTTTTGCGATCTCGTCGCCGTCGGCTCCTTTGACCGTCAGCCAGATGAACAAACCGCCGTCCGGGCGGGTGTAGACCGCTTTGTCGCCGACGTACTCGTCGAGCATCGAAAGCATGAGCGCACACTTTTCGCGGTAGATACCGCGGATATACTGAATGTGATCGTCAAGTCCGTATTTGTCGATGAATCCCGAAACGAGCATCTGGAAGAACAGATTCGTGTGGACGTCGTTGACCTGCTTGACGACGACGATCTTTTGTATTATTTCCTTAGGTCCGGAAAGAAATCCTATACGCATACCGGCGGAAAGTATCTTTGAAAACGAGGAGCAGTAAACGACGACTCCGTTTTTATCAAGACTTTTGATGGTCGGTATATCCTCGCCGGAAAAGCGAAGTTCGCCGTAAGGATTGTCCTCCAGGATCGTCACGCCGTATTTCCCGGCGATCTCAAGCACGGCTTTGCGTTTCTCAAGCGAAGTGGTGATGCCCGAGGGGTTCTGGAAAGTCGGGATGATATAAAGCAGTTTAGCGTTCGGGTTCGTTTTTATCGCGTTCTCGAGTTTTTCGATGTTAATACCGTCGTGATCGACGTCTACGCCGACAAGGTTGGCGTTATAGGCGCGGAATGAGTTCAGCGCACCGATAAAACTCGGGTTCTCGCAGATGACCGTATCGCCTTCGTTGCAGAGCACCTTGGCGGTGAGATCTATCCCCTGCTGACCGCCGGTGGTGATTATGACCTCGTCGTCATCCGTGCAGGAGTTGAACCTGCCGTCAAGGCGTTCGCGTACCCGAGCGCGTAAAGGAGCGTAACCTTCGGTTATACCGTACTGCAACGCGTTGACGGCGTTTTCCCTGAAAATGCCGTCGGCGATATCGTGCATCTTCTCGACCGGGAAAGACAAAGGAGACGGATTCCCGGCAGCGAATGAGATTATACTTTTGTCGGTCAGTGACTTGAATATCTCGCGGATAGCGGAGGGTTTGAGCCCGCTGACTTTATCTGAATATACTCGTTCCATAACAGATCCCTCAAAATAGTTATAACAAGATATTGTATTATATCATATAAAATCGAGGTTTTCAACACAAAATTTTGCAAAAAAGCATTTACAAATCAAAACTTATGATTTATAATAACAAAAACGAAATCAATACAGGCGGTAAATCAAATGGAAAACAAAATTCTTGTCGAAACTTCTGCGCGTCACGTACATCTCACTACCGAGGATATGGAGACCCTTCTCGGCAAAGGCAACAGCATAACCGTTAAAAAAATGCTCTCGCAGCCCGGCCAGTTCGCCAGCAACGAAAGGATCACTCTCGTAGGCCCGAAGAACAGTATCGCAAACGTTCTTATACTCGGTCCGGTACGCAAAGCCACTCAGGTCGAGATCTCGCTTACCGACGCGAGAACACTCGGCGTAACGGCTCTCGTCCGTGAATCGGGCGATATCAAAGGCACCTGCGGTATCAAACTCGTCGGCCCGGCAGGCGAACTTGAGATCACCGAAGGCGTCATCGCCGCGAAACGCCACATACATCTCGATACACAGTCGGCAAAAGAACTCGGGCTTGAAGACAAACAGATCGTCAGCGCGAAGATCGATACCGACGGACGCTCGCTCATATTCGGCGATGTCGTGATCCGCGTAAGCGACAATTTCGCACCGGCAATGCACATCGACACCGACGAATCGAACGCCGCAGGCTGCTCCGGCGAAGTCTACTGCGAGATAATCAAATAAACGAAAAAACACAAACAGACCCGGCACGGATAACTTCCCTGCCGGGTTTTTGTTTTACAAGATAAACACCCGCCGTGATGATACGGCGGGTGTTTGTAATATGGATCAGATCGTTATCTCTTTACGTTGAAAGCCTTGAAGCCCGCGTAAACCGCAGCGTCGCCGAGTTCGTCCTCAATTCTGAGAAGTCTGTTGTACTTCGCGACGCGTTCGCTTCTGGACGGAGCGCCGGTCTTGATCTGTCCCGCGTTG
>JAGAAM010000002.1 GCA_017615235.1 Clostridia bacterium | reverse complement strand
CTTGCGCGGAACGTGAAGTGCGCTTCGCACGTGAAGTATGGCTTCGCCAAGTGAAGTGCCTGCGGGCGTGAGTGGCGGAACACTTAACTTCACTGTGCGGCGAAGCCGCAAATCTTCACTATGCCGTTAGGCATAACTTCACTTGCCGCAATGCGGCAAACATCACTAAAAAAATAAAGGAGAACAAGCAGTGCCGGAGTCGGATAACAAAGATCCTCTTTTGCCTGCCTGACAAAAGAGGACCATTACAATACGCTTCGCGTATGATGACGCTTCGCTTATATGTGTGCCTTCAGCGCATTCAGGAAACAGGCAAACGTCGCGCCATTGTGAGCGACAGCGAAAAACGTCATTTCGCAGCGAAGCGGAGAAACGACATCGGTCGGCAACGCCGACGTCTTCATTTTCACTTTCGCCGTTCTCCCTCTTTGCATATCCGGTATTTCCGTGTATAAGACAATAAAAACCCCTCGTTTTTCTGCGCTTCGTTTCACTGTTGATTTTTTGTATTCATTATGTTATAATTATTAAAAACATTGACGCGGAGGCAGGTTTTAAGTGAAGACGTTACATATCATTCGCAACTATCTGTGCTATTGCGGGATCGAGAAAGACGAATACAACGCCGTCAAAAGGGACGCTTACGCTTCGAATTTCAAGGTCTGGCGGATACTGCATTGCCTTATGTCCGCCGTCTTCGCGTTTATGTTCGTCAACTCGGTCGTTACCGACCTGCTCGCGCACAACCGTCCGTTCTACCTCGCCGCGCTGATCTATTCTGTCGCCGCGGCGGCGATGTTTTTCGTGCTGCACAAGGAATCGATCATCGCGCAGTTCCTTATCTATCTTTCGATCTCGCTACTTCTCCTTTTCGGGTGCCTTATCACGGGCAACAACCCCGATTATCCGGCGACGACTTTTATCGTTATGATCCTTATAACGCCGATGTTCATGATCGACAAGCCCTATTTCATGGGGATCGTGCTCGCCGTCGCCTCGACGGTTTTCCTGGTCTGGATGCACGGCGTGAAGAACGAACTCATCTGGCAGATGGACCTGGTGAACATCATCGTTTATTCGATAGTCGGGTTCCTTATCCACGTCATTTCCAATTCGATCCGCATCAAGGAATTCGTCCTTACGAGAAGGATAAACATACAAAAAGACGTCGACGAGCTTACCGGGCTTAAAAACAAAGCCGCTCTCACAAGGGAGATCAACGCCTTCCTCACCGACGGATCGAAGGATAAAGGGATACTGTTCATCCTCGACCTCGATAAGTTCAAAAACATCAACGACAGCTTCGGGCACGACGTCGGCGACGCCGTCATACGCGGCGTTGGCGCTTTCCTGAACGGATATTTCAAAAACGGCGAGATCGTCGGGCGGTTCGGCGGCGACGAGTACGTGTTCTTCATCAAAGACACCGACGGCGCGGATATCGCGGCAAAGACCGCCGGCGAGATAGTTTCCGGCATTCCGGGATCCGCCACGCTTCCCGACCCGGACGTGAAAGTCGGCGCAAGCATCGGCATCGCGCTGTATCACGGCGAGGAGAAGAACTACTCCGAACTGTTCAAAAAAGCGGACACCGCGCTTTACGAGGTCAAATCCGAACCTCTTGCGCACTTTAAGATTTATGAATGACGCGGTTTTTCCGTAACGGCACAAGCGGCTCCCTTTTTGAAGGGCGCCGCTGTTTTTTCGTTTAAAAAATATCAAAGCCGAGGTTGATTTATACGGCGGTTTGCTGTATAATATATTGATACGGATCAATTCATCTTTTCTTTAAGCTGATCGAGCGTGCCGAAGGAATAACCCTTTTCCTCAAGCGCGGTCAGCACGCCGTCGAGTATCTCTGCATTGGTCGCGCCTGTCGGGTGGAGCAAAAGCACCATGCCGTCGTGTGCGGCGTTTAAAAGCTTTTCTTTCGATCTTTCCGGGTCGGGCTGGGCGTTATTGTCCCAGTCGGCGTAGGCGTAGGACCAGAACACCGGAGTATAGCCGAGCTCGCGGCACATTTCAAGAGTTTTTACCGAAAAAGCGCCCTCCGGCGGACGGAAATACTTCGTCAGTTCTTTCCCGGTCAGCCCGTAAAACGCCTCCTCGACGCCTTTCAGTTCTTTGTCAAGTTCGTCTTTGCCTGTGATCTTCGATACGTCGCCGTGGTGCGTCGAGTGGTTGCACAAAGTGTGACCGCCTTCGACCATCCTTTTCACGGTCTCCGGGCTGTTCCTGATTATCCCGGGAAGGATGAAAAACGCCGCTTTCGCGCCGTGTTTTTCGAGCGTATCGAGCACTTTTCCGACGTTTTCGTTCGCGTATCCCGCGTCGAAGGTGAGATATACAGTCTTGTCGCCCTCCGGCCCGAGCCAGAGCGCGCCGTATTCGTCCGGGTCGATCTTTCCGCCGACGGCGGTCGGGCGCTCTCCGTTGCCGGGTTTTGAGAAGAACCAGTTCATTTTTTCGTTTTTAGCGCCGCCGGCGCTTCCCGACACGGCGAAGACGAGCAGAGCCGCGGTAATTTTATTAAAAAGCGAAGTCAGTTTCATTTTTTCACCCCTTTACGTTTATTTTTGCTTTTCTGAAAGCTTTCATTCAAACCAAATTTTTCGTTCGGAGGTCATTTTTATGGTCGTTTGCGTTCCTTCCGCCGTTATCTATTCCGCACCGGAGCTTATGGCGGAACAGGTCGACGAGATGTTATACGGCGAGGAAGCCGAAATACTTGAAGAGACCGGCGGTTTTTGCCGCGTACGCAGCGATTACGGCTACGGGGGCTGGACTTTAAAAACGAACCTGTTCGAAAAACTTCACGATCCTTCGTTTATCGTCGTTTCTTCTTTCGCCGATCTGCTTTTCGACGGAAAGAATTATTACCACGCGCCGATAACGCTCCCGCGCGGGGCGAGGGTCGACGTCGGGTTCGGTCACGACGAGCGTTACGGCTTCATCGTGCTTCCGAGCAAACGTATTTATTTCATCCACAAAAAGCATATCGCGCCCTTAAAGCCTGCAAAAACTCCTTCGGAGGACGAATTGCGCGATATGATCGTCGCTACGGCGCGCGAATATATCGGCGTTCAGTACCGCTGGGGCGGAAGGACGCCCGCCGGGGTCGACTGCTCCGGGCTTTGCTTCAACGCTTACCGTTTCAACGGCCTGGATATCTGGCGCGACGCCGACCCGGAAATGAATAAAAATATGAAAAAGATACCCTTTTCCGAAGCGAAAAAGGGCGATCTCCTCTTCTTCGGCGGACACATGGCGATCTACGCCGGGGAAGGAAGGATCGTCCACGCGACGGCGGCGGAGGGGAAGGCCGTCGAAGCCGGCCTTGATTCGACCGGACTTAAAGAAAGACTTATCACCGCGGGGACTTTGTTTTGACAAAAGATTATTACGTTCCGTTGGAGGAGACCGAAAAACAGCATAATATCGCCCTTTCGCTCCGTCCGCTCACTGCGGGCAAAAAGGCGTGCGTGATAACCTTCGGCTGTCAGCAGAACGAGGCGGACAGCGAACGCATCGCCGGGGCGCTCGACATGTGCGGTTACGAGATGACGCAGGACAGCGGCGAAGCCGATCTTATCATCATCAACACCTGCGCCGTGCGCGAGCACGCGGAGATACGCGCGCTTTCGGAAGCCGGGCAGTTCAAGAACCGCAAGGAGCAGGACCGCGTCCTTAAGATCGGGCTTTGCGGCTGTATGGTACAGCAATCGCACCGCCGCGAGCAGATATATAAAAGCTATCCCTACGTCGATTTCGTATTCGGGACGGATATGCACCACCGTATCCCGGAGATGATACAGACTCTTTTCACCGCGAAAAAGCGGTTCGCCTTCGTCACCGACAAGCCGCACGGCGATTTCGGCGTGATAAGCGAAGGGATGCCGGTCCTGCGCGGGAACGGTTACAAAGCCTGGGTCTCCGCCATGTACGGCTGCAACAACTTCTGCACCTACTGCGTGGTGCCTTACGCCCGCGGACGCGAGCGCTCGCGCCGTGCGGAGGATATACTTTACGAGGTGGAAAACCTTGTAAAAAGCGGTTATAAAGATATAACCCTGCTCGGGCAGAACGTGAATTCCTACGACGGAGGATGCAGTTTCGCGTCGCTTTTGGACAGAGCCGCCTCCTTCGAGGGCGATTACCGCATGCGTTTTATGACCAGCCACCCGAAGGACGCTTCGAGCGAGCTTATCGACGTGATCGCGAACAACGATAAGGTCGCAAAGCATTTCCACCTTCCGGTGCAGTCGGGTTCCGACAGGATATTGAAGCTTATGAACCGCCGCTACACGCGGGAACAGTATATCGAAAAGGCGCTTGAGATCAAGGAAAATATAAAAGACGTCTCCGTTACGACCGACGTCATCTGCGGCTTCCCGACGGAGACCGAGGAAGATTTTGCGGAAACGCTTTCGCTTGTCAAACAGATCGGTTTCGATATGATATTCACCTTTATCTATTCGCCGCGCAAGGGCACTCCCGCCGAAAAGATGGAGCAGGTGTCCCGTGCCGAGGCGAACGCGAGGTTCGCGAAGCTTTCGGAGCTCGAAAACGGCATCGCGCAGAGGATCAACGACGGATACATAGGTAAAACTCTTCGCGTGCTGTCCGACGGAAAGAACAAAAACGGCGTATGGTGCGGAAGGAGCACCCAGAACAAGATCGTCACCTTCGATATACCGGTGCCCGCCGGGGAATTTGCGGACGTGGAAATAATCACCGCCGGGGGTTACGCGCTCGGCGGAAAAATAAAAAAGTGAGGATATAAAAATGACCGAAAAAATCATGGAAGCGATAGAAGCGCTTCAGAGATCGCTCGAAGAAAGCGACGAGATCAAAAACTACCGCAAGGCGAAAGCGGCTTACGACGCCGACAGCGCGCTTGTTTCAAAGATCAACGAATACAACCTTCAGGCTTCGCTCCTCGAACAGGAGGGAAGGAAGCCGGAGGAGGAAAAGGACGTACAGCTTATCGACAGCATCGCCCGCCGTCTCCGCGCGATATACGAGGAGCTTCAGGAAAGCGAAGTCCTTGCCGCGATGAACAAAGCCGAAGCCGAGCTTACGCCGGTCATGAACCACATAAACCTCGCCGTTCAGCTTGCGATCGACCCCGATTACGAGGAACACTGCACCCACGATTGCAGCACCTGCGGCGGCTGCCATTGATCGAAAGGCGCGTTTTTCGCGCAAACATTCGCGCAAACAGCGGAATTGTTCCGCCGCTTATTCGCGGCTCGTTCCCGCCTGTTTACAAAACCGGATTTTTAGGAGGTAAAAAAAGAAAGCCAAACGCTTTACCGCACTTATCCTCGCGGCGATAATGCTTATCGCCGTAGTCCCGTTTACGGCGGCGGTTTCCGCCGATTCGCCCAACTCCGCGAAGATCGCGATCCGCTACGACGTGCAGGGAAACGTCTACGCGGTAGTGGACGCCATCCCCGGCGCGAGACGGTACGAAGCCACTTTCTGGCAGCACCACCCGGACGGCGGGCTGGTGAGATTGCCTTATCAGCACGATTATATCGACGTTGACGACCAAACCAACGTCGGCGTTTTCCGGTGGGGTTATTCCAACGCATGGATGTACATCGAGAAGAACGAGGAATACAACCCGCCGCTGTTCGCCGTGCAGGTGCGCGTGCTGGACTGGCAGGGCGACGTGATATTCAACGAGATACGCGATTTCCGCGCGCCCTTCGAGCGTTACCTCGACGGCGTAAAGAACGCGCAGCTTTCGGCTTCCGGCGTGCTTACCTTCGACCCGGTCGAGGACGCGGCGACCTACCAGGTGGCCATGTCGCGCAACGGAATCGCCATCGTTTCGATGAAATCGGAAAACCCCTGGTTCGACCTTAAAAATTATTTGATCGACAATTACCGTTATTCCATAAGTATTTACGCCTACCCGGAAAAGCTGTTCGATAAATACTGCGGATCGGACGCATTTTACGGGATCACCTACGATCCTCAAAAGGAGATCGACGGCACGGTGGAAGTCAACGGCGACAGGTCGCTTACCTTTACCGGCTTCCTGCTTTATCTGCACGAGGTAAAGCCCGAACTGCTCAAGTACCAGTGGCACAGGTTCGTGCTTGCCGACGACGGCACGATGGGCGAAGGCGACAACGACAACCCGAATGCCGGCCAGTGGGTCGATATCCCGGCTTCGCAGATCGGGAACTACGATCCGTCGCTTCTGCGCGTGACCGTTACGGCAACGGGTTTCAACGGCTCCGTCACCAGCCGCAACAACGCATTCACCAACCCGGATATCCCCTATATCGCCACCGATTTCGAGGGGCTCCGCGCCGTTTTCAATATGGAACGCGCGGAAGGGCAGACGGTCTATATCCGCCTCGGGAACGACATCACTTACGACGAACATACGCCGAGCCTTATCAATTACCGCCTCGTCACCAACGGCGGCAACGTCGACCTTAACCTTTGCGGTTATAAGCTTCTTTGCCTCGATTACAAGATGGTCGGCGGCGAAGAATACGCCACGGGCGTAAAGTCATACACAAGGACCTTTATCACCGCGAACAACGGCAAACTGATAGTGCGCGATTCCCGCCGGATCGACGGAAGCGGGAATATCGTCGACGGCGAGCTTATATACAAATTTGATTCCATACTTATGCCCAACGTCGACAAATACACGGAAAAGGTTTACGGCGTAAAACTTCAGTCCTTCATCATCCGCGGCGACGTGGAGATCCACGGCGGCAAGATACTCAACCACAGCCATATCGACGACAATCAAAGCACCTACGGGATCTACGGTCACGTCGGCATATACGGCGGCGAGGTATCCGCCGGGCTTCCGCTTTCGCTTTTATTGGGCGACGATGAAAGCTGCGGGCTTTACGGCGGCGCGCTGCGCGTAAAAAGCAGCGATTACGCAGTCTACCTGTCGATGAACCACGTTACCGAGAGCCAGACATACTACGGCAGCGTGTACCCGACTTTTGCAAATACGAAGATATACAACGAGACCGGAAAAGATTATATCGCGGCGTTCAAATTATACCTTGCCAACAGCGGCTGGGACGGCATGACCGATGAGGAAATATTCGGCGTGGTCGCCAAATGCTACTATAAATCCACCTATGCGGTCGTCGACGGTACGAGCTACCCGGGCGCGTTAGTAGGCATGGTGACCGACAGCAAGGAACACATCTACGGCCCGACGGATTATTACTGCCTCGGTCCCGGGTTCACAAGCACCTTCGAGCTTCGCACCCCCGCGACGCTGGATAATATCGATTATACGGTAACTCCGCCGCAGATCGGCAAGCTGCCGGATTACACCGTCGGCGGGCATAACGCCACGTCTTACGACGCGCAGCTCGTGTGGTATTACAAGGATACCCCGCATACCTACGCGATCTGGGACGAAAACGCGCTGTTCCGCAGCGGCGTCGAATACCGCGCGATCATCTGGCTGTACCCGAAAGCGGGCGTGGACGCTCCCGCGCTCGGCTCCGGCAAAAAGATCACCATAAACGGCGAGGACGCGACGCAGTTTGCGAACTCCTTCTATAAGGATTTCTGGATCGACGACGATTACCGCGACGTGTGGATCGGCTCCGTGCGAGTGGGCCACGGCAACCGCGGCGACGTCCTGGGCGACGGCACAGTCCAGTATTACGAGGCGGGCGAATATACCCCGACTGAGATGGACAAGGGCTACGGCTATACCGCGGAGGATTTCGCGGATACCCCGGTGCTGGTGCTTAACGACCTGCGTATGGACCGCGCCGATTACCACGAAGATCCCTACGATCCGGCGCAGATATACCTCGGCGAGAGTATTTTCGTCGTTCTTCACGGCGAAAACTCCCTTTGGGGCGCGACAAACGCGGACGGGATCCACGTCGAAGCTTTCCGCAGCGTCACCTTCCTCGGCGACG
>JAGAAM010000049.1 GCA_017615235.1 Clostridia bacterium | reverse complement strand
CTCGAAGGGGAAATAACTCCTTCGCTCACCGCCGTCTGCGCCCGCTGCGGGAACGAATTCAATTATTCCGTCCCGACGAAGCTTTACGCCAAAGTGGCGGCTTCGCTTGAAAACGGCGATAACGACGATTTCGTGATAATGCCGATGATAGGATTCGTATTGGGCGTTACGGCGGCAAAGCTCACGGTGGACGGCTGCACCTGCGGTAAAGGCATCGTCAAAAAGGCGAAAAAGGCGTTCAGAACGATGGAGCAGAGCCTTCCGTTCTGACCGTTGACAAGGCGGCGGTGTTCCGCCGCTTGAGATAACAGAAAGGTACATATCAACGTGAATATAAAGCTTGGAAACCGGCTCCAAACAGTATATAACGCGCTTACCGCGGACGGAAAATGCAGCGTCTTCGCCGACGTCGGTTCCGACCACGCCTATCTCGCCTGCGCGATGGCTTTGAACGGTATGGCTTCAAAATGTATAGCTTCGGATATAAACGAGCAGCCGCTCTCTAAAGGGCGCGAGACCGCGCTTGAAGCGGGTCTCGATATTGATTTCATCCTTTCCGACGGATTTAAAGCGCTTGAAGGGCTCGGTATCGACAAAGCGGCGATATGCGGCATGGGAGGCGAGCTTATCGCCTCGATCATCGCAAAAAGCGAAGCTTCAAAGAACGCGCTGCTGGTCTTACAGCCGATGTCGAAGCAGGAAGTATTACGCGCCTTTCTTTGGGACAGCGGATTTGAGATCATATCGGAGGATCACTGCAGAGACGACGGGCGTTATTACGCCGTGCTGACCGCGAAATACACCGGCAGCAACACAGCTTACAGCTATTCCGACCTTTATCTGGGCAAATCCCGCCCGATGACCGCCGAATACGCAGGTTACGTCAAAAACGTCCTTAAAGCCGCAAAAAAACGCCGCCTCGGCGTGACCGAAACGGCGGATATCGACGGACTGATAAACGACTGTCAGACGCACCTGACGAACTTTTCCGGCGCGACGAGCGACTGAATACACTCGCGCGCTTCGTCGTCGCTGACGCGCAGATTGCGCTTCGGCGCGATGAATATGGTCCGTTTGTCGATGTAAATATAGAAATATCGCTTTGTCTCGTAGATCTTCGATATCTCGTCAAAGAGGACGTCGGTGTATTCGTTGTCCTCTTCTTTTGAATACAGAAGTTCGAAAATAAAACCGTTTTTACCGAAAAGTATATGCTGCTTTCCTTTGACCGACCTGGCGTTGGAAGCGCATATATTTTTTACGTTCACCTTTACGATATAGGCGAACATCGCTGTGCTGAGCAGCAAAGCTCCCGCGGCGATGAGCAGATCGCGGTTGGAATTGACGATACCGGCAACTGCGAGCGCGGCGACGGCGCCTACGATCAGCACGCCGATGACAGCGGCTTTAACGCGGTAGTATTTTCCTCTTACTATATTGAATCTTACGAAAGTGCCGTAATCCTTTTGGTTCAAATACCCGAAGGTCTCGAAGGGCTTCATCGTTCATCCGCCTTTAAAAGTAATTTCATAGCTTCCCCGCCCTCCGTGAAGAAGATGCCGCTTGACTTGACGGTCTCTTCGTCATAGGAGGTAACGCCGGAATCCTTCTCGTCGCCGGAATCGTAGATCGCGAACGGCACGGGCTCACGCGTGTGGGTACGGACGGCTACGGGCGTGGGATGGTCGGGCATAAGGAGTATGCGGAACCTTTCGCCCCTTGCGCGGAGTTCGTCAATAAGCCCCTGAAGGATGTATTTATCGATGTTTTCGATCGATCTTATCTTGTCGTAAGGATCCCCCTGGTGACCGCATTCGTCGGGCGCTTCGACGTGGATATAAACGAGGTCGGCGCCGTTGGCGAGCTCGTTTAGCGCGGCGTCGCGCTTTGCGGCGTAATCGGTGTTCAAAGCGCCGGTAGCGCCTTTGACGGAAGGAACCTTCATACCCGCGCAGACGCCGATACCCTTGATGAGGTCGACGGCGCAAACGACCGATGCGTCAAGCCCGGTCATGCCCTTGAAAGAAGGCAGCGACGGCTTTTTGCCGGGGCTCCAGAGCCAAAGCGAGTTCGCCGGGCGCTTGCCTTCGGCGACGCGCTTTAAATTTACCGGGTGTTTTGACAGGAATTTATAGGAATCGCGCATAAGCTCCAGCATCGGTCTGCTCGATTCGGAACGCGGAAGATGATCGCCGATCCTTTTGCCGATTATATCGTGAGGGCGTGAAAAATCCGTAAAATCCGGGCAGTCGCGCCAGATAACGCAATGGCGGTAGCTCACGCCGGTGTAAAAACGGCGGTAGTCGGTGCCGAATTCCTCCTGCACCGCTTCGATAAGCTGACGCGCTTCTTCGGTGGAGATCTCGCCTGAGGAGTGATCGATCATGACGAGGTCGTCGTAATCGCCATCTCCGCCTAACGTGACGACGTTTGCGCGGATCGCCGTCTCGTCGTCGCGCATGATGATCCCCATGCTCGCGGCTTCGAGCGGAGACCTGCCTTTTGAATACACGCGGGGATCGTAACCCATCACCGCGAGATTGGCGGTATCGCTTTCCGGCACCATGCCTTCGGGGACGGTGTTGATAAGCCCTACTATTCCTTTACGCGCGATATAGTCCATATTCGGCTTTACCGCCGCGGAAAGCGGAGTTTTGCCTCCGAGCGCTTCGACGGGATGATCCGCCATTCCGTCGCCGAGCATTACTATATATTTCATAAAGATCCCTCTCTGCGGAAATACGTATTCTTGAGACAGTATATCAAATCGTATCCGCAAAATCAATAAAAAAGCAGAAAAAACCGTCGATCGCGGAAATATTTTCGCGTTGACGGACAGACGCTTGGTTTATTACCCGTTTTACCCACGTTATGATTTGCCGATGATAAAAAGAAAGGGATCGGATCCCCTTCCTTTTTTAAACACTTTTTACATGAAGATCAGCCGTTAATCTTGCGTTCCAGAACGTTCGCGCACTTATAAAGTACCTTGCGCTTGTAGTCGAGACTTACCAGATCTCCTTCAAAGTAATAACCGGTTTTGGAGTTGTAATAAACATCATACGCTAAAAACCTTGCTTCACCGGTCACAGCAATTTCCCTAAGACCGTTTATGAACTCGCCGAGGTTTCCGTCCTCCGCCATTTCT
>JAGAAM010000048.1 GCA_017615235.1 Clostridia bacterium | reverse complement strand
TTGGAAGAAAGTATAAGCATCACCGTACCGCCAGCCAGCAGCGAAAGACAGCTTATTAATACGACCGACCGCGTGTGCGACGCGACCTGGCTGTTATACCAGTCGGCGGCAAAGTCCATGCCGACTATCGCTACGACTTTTCCGGATGAATCGGTGATCGGGCTCCAGGCGCTGTAATAACAGCCCCATTCGTCTTCGGTCGCCTCGGCGTCGACCTGCGGAGTGCCCTCCCAGGCTTTTTCCTGTTCCGGGGTATAAACTATCTCTTCGCCGAAATCGGCGGGGTTTTCCGGATCGGGATCGACGATGAAGACAAACCCTTCATCGACTTTCTTGATGATATATATGTATTTGATGTCGGCGTCCTTCTGGACGTTTTTGACGGTGATAAGGAGATCGGAGATCTTCTGATAAGCCTCGGTACCGACGTCTTCCTCGGTGAACGAGGCGAGAACGTCGCCGTCGATCAGCGAAGCCGCGGTGCTCGAAACGGCTGTCATGTGATTGCGGATAAGAGTCTCCATCGAATTGCCCGACTGGCTAAGAAGTACCACGCCGAGAACGGCGTTGATAACCAGCAGCAGAGAGCAGATCACCACCGTGAATTTTATACTGAAACTCAATCTTTTCTTGTGTTTCATAATGTCCTTCTTTATCGAAAACGGCTTATCGACGTTTTGTTTTTACTTGTTTTCGGATTCCGGGCCGTTCGTTTCCGGTATGCTTTCCAGAAACCTCACGACGTCGTTCACCGTCTGGAATTCGACCGCCTGCGCTTCGTCGATGCTTACCGAAAACTCTTTTTCGAATTCGACGAGCAGCCCGACGAGTTCGATCGACGAAAGGTCGAGATCGCCGGTAAGGCGCGATTCCCCGGTTATCTTTTCGGCGGGGATATCGGTATATTCGGAAAGGATCTTAATAACTTTTTCCAACATAATGAATAAACCTCTTTGACAACGGTTTACAAACTGCCGCGTTTTACTTTCATCGTCGAAGTCATCTCGAAAGGCTCTTTGCGGATATGGATCCGCTCGACGCGCATCTTCGGCGGGAGAGTTCTGTTCACGTCCTCGACCGCTTCGCGCACCGCCTTTTCTACGTCAGAAACACCGTTTGCTTCCGCAAAACGGAAGTTCGGATAGACCAAAGCGGTGATAAGGTCGTCCTCCGAACAAACCACGCTTTCGGAGATGATCTCTTTCACCGAAAGATAGTTTTCGATGACTTCCGGCGATATGTTCTCGCCGTTGCTGTTTATGATAAGATTGTCTTTTCTGCCTTTAAGGATGACGCATCCGTGACTGTCGAGAAGACCGATATCGCCGGTGTGGAACCATCCGTCTTTGATCGCTTTTCCGGTGGCTTCCGGGTTTTTATAATACCCGAGCATCACGTTTTTGCCGGAAACGCAGATCTCGCCGTCCTCGATCTTCACTTCGCAGTAAGGGCTTACTACGCCGAGCTCGCGCGAGTATCTGTCGGTATTGCAGGAGACGATAGGGGAGCATTCCGTGATCCCGTAACCCTGGATGAACCAGATCCCCAAATCGTCGTAAAACCTTATCAGATCGTCGGAAAGGAAAGCGCCGCCGCAGATAAGGCAGCGAAGCCTTCCGCCGAAATAGTCGAGTATCTCTTTCGACGCTTTGCGCCTTACGTCGATCCCGACGCGCCTCAACGCGCGCGTCAGCTTTACCGAACGGCCGAATTTCTTTTCGGCTTTGCGCCTGCGGAGTTCACGGCCGATCTCTTTGCGGAAAAGCTTCATAAGCGTCGGCACTACGAGCATTACGGTAGGTTTGAATGCCGCAAAATTGTCTTTCATCGCCTTTACGGAGGTGCAGATTATGATCGACATGCCGAAGTACATCGGCGTCAGGAGCCCCACCGCAAGTTCATATGTGTGGTTGTTCGGCAGGATCGAAAGCAGCGTTTCGTCGGGAGAATAATCAACGAGCCGGATTCCGAACATCACTGCGCTTGCGATATTGCCGACCGAAAGCACAACGCCTTTTCCTGCACCGGTCGTTCCGGAAGTGAAAACTATCTCCGCCGGGTCGTCCTCTTTAAGCACAGGCGGTTCTGTTACCGGCCGGTCGCCGTTTATAAGCGAGGATACCGACGTCACGCCTTCTTCCGCACGGAGGGGAAGACACAGCGCTTCGGGATAAAGTTCTTTTATGTATTTCGCGCTTTTTGCACAGGCGGGATCGTACATCAGTAACGTCGAGTCGGAAAAGCCGAACTGCCGTGCGGTCTCTTCTTTCGAAAGCGCGGCGTCGAGCGGCGAGACGACGATCCCGTAGCAAAGACAGCCGTAATAGGCGGCGATCCATTCGACGCTCTTTTTCCCGATAAGCGCGACGTGACCGCCTTTTCCGGCGTTTTCAAGCAAATAGGAACCGACGCGCTTTGCGGCGTCGAGCATCTGACCGTAGGTATATCCGCACCGTTCGCCGTTTTCAAGGTACAGGCAGTAATCGTTGCCGCGACTTTTTTCACAGCAGTCGATAATGTATCTGCTAATATCGCTCCAGTATTCTCTGTCGGTATAAATAACGGATCTCAATTACGCACCTGTCATTCGATGATTTTCGTTTTTGTGACCAACCGCGTGACTTTTGTGAGATTGTTGAACACAATATCGCCGGTCAGTCGCATCTCTTTCTTCGGCTTGAGCGAATTAAGGAATTCGATCTTGTCATAGACGGCTTTTTTGTTCTCGATGCCGTTGGAAAAGACGTGGTCGAGTATCCGCTTGGCTTTTTTATATCCGTCCTCGATCATCTGATCGTTGCCGCCGCGGGATATGAAAATGGATTTGGATATC
>JAGAAM010000047.1 GCA_017615235.1 Clostridia bacterium | reverse complement strand
TCTCGGCTTCCGAAAGGCCCGATCCGCTCGACGATATTATCAAGATCAACGAGGAACTCGCGCGCTACAGCCCGGAGCTCGCTTCGCGTCCGCAGATACTCGTAGGCAACAAAGTCGACATGGGTTATTCGGAGGAAGACCTTGAACGTATAAAGGCATACGCCGACGAAAAGGGATGGAAACTGTTCCTTATCTCCGGCATCATCTGCGAAGGCGTTCCGGAACTGCTTGCCGGGACCGCAAAAATGCTCGACACCCTGCCTCCAATGGTACGCTATGAGGAGGAGTTTATCGAGCAGGAAAAGGAATCCGGGTTCGACGTCACCGTCGAGAAAGCCGACGGTATCTACGCCGTCAAGGGCGAATGGCTGATAAGGCTTTGCAACGACATAAATTTCGACGATTACGAATCTTTGAACTATTTCCAGCGCGTACTGCGCGACAAAGGCGTTATCCGGGCGCTTGAAGACGCGGGTATCAGCGAGGGCGACACCGTCGACATCTACGGCATAGAATTTGACTTTATGTATTGACGAAAACGCTTTCGATCAACCTGTCGCAGGCGTCGGGCGAATACTTCCACCGGTCGATGTGGCTTATATCGGGATAAACGTATTCGCGATCGGCGGGCTGCCCGTCGCCGCAGTCGATTATGGCGAGCTTGTTCTTAATTTTTTAGGGGATTATGTTTTTTATATAGACGGCGGCGCTCTGCCCGGCTTTAACGTCGTCGCGGTACTCCGCGAGCCCCGCGAGGTTGGGCGTAAGCTCGACGAACACGCCGTAATCCTCCACCGAGCGGATTATCCCGGCGGCGGTATCGCCAGGTGCGAATCTCGCGGCGTTCTCCTCCCAGGTGCCTAAAAGCTCCCGGTGAGTAAGGGTTATGCGCCCCTGACCGTCAAGGCGGTTCTTTACTACGGCTTTGATGATCTGCCCGGTCTTGAACCTGTCGCGCGGGTGCGATATGCGCGATATCGAGATGCAGTCGATAGGCATCAAAGAGATTATCCCGCAGCCGACGTCGCAGAACGCCCCGAAAGGGTCGAGCCTTGTTATCTTTGCTTCGATGACGTCGCCGGGAAGCAGAAGCGATATTTTTTCGCGCATGGCGTCGATCTGGGCTTCGCGGCGCGAAAGGACCGGCACGGTTTCGCCGTTTTCGCCGGTTTTAAGCGCGACGATCTTTCCGCAGACCGGTTTTCCGACGCGTGAGATCACGGCGATCTCCTTTTCCGGCGTGCCGTCGGCGGTATAAACGCATTCGCCGCAGGGTATCACGCCGCTGTAATTTCCTAACCGGACGTGAAGATGCCGGTCGGAATCGCAAAGATAGCTTATGCCTTCCACGACTTCGCCGTTCTCCATCGCTTCGCGCAATGCTTCCGGACAACTCAATGCCCGGCGGTTGCGCTCGGTGTGCAGTAATTTTCCTTCATAGCCGTATTCGTTCCGCATACAAACAGCTCCCTGTACTTTATTATCCGTTCTATAAATATGAATCACGGAGGCGAAACTATGATTCAAAAGCTCGATACAATGGAAAAAAGATTTTCGGAGATCGAAGAAAAGCTTTCCGATCCGGAGATCATGAACGATATCGAGGCTTACAAAAGCCTTATGAAAGACTATAAGGCTCTGCTTCCTATAATCGAAAAATACCGTGAATATAAAAAAAGCGTTTCCGACCTCGCATCGGCGGAGGAAATGCTTGATAACGAGACCGATCCCGAAATGCGCGCCCTTGCCGAGGAGGAAAGGCAGCAGTGCCGCGAAAGATCGGAAGAGACGATGAAAGAACTTCGCGTCCTTATGCTCCCGAAAGACCCGAACGACGATAAAAACGTCATTGTGGAGATACGTGCCGGCGCCGGAGGCGAGGAGGCTTGCCTCTTCGCAGCGGTGCTTTACCGGATGTACTCGATGTACGCCGAATCCGCCGGGTTCAGGGTGGGTCTGCTCGGCTGCAACGAGACCGAGCTCGGCGGTTTCAAGGAGATCTCCTTCACCGTCGAGGGCGAGAACGCCTATTCGCGTTTCAAATTCGAAAGCGGCGTCCATCGTGTACAGCGCGTGCCGGAGACCGAGGCGCAGGGAAGGATACAGACTTCGACCGCGACGGTCGCCGTGCTTCCGGAACTGGAAGACGTCGATTTCGAGCTTAATATGAACGAGCTGGAGATCACCCGCCACCGCTCCGCGGGAGCCGGAGGTCAGCATATAAACAAGACCGAATCTGCGATAAGGATAATCCATATCCCGACGGGGATCACCGTCGACTGCCAGGACGAACGATCGCAGATCAAGAACAAGGACAAGGCGCTCAAGATCATGAAAAGCCGCCTTGCGGACCTTTACAACAGCCGGAAGGAGCAGGAGGTCGCCTCCGAGCGCAGGAGCCAGGTCGGCACCGGCGACAGGAGCGAGCGCATCCGCACCTACAATTATCCTCAGGGCAGGGTGACCGATCACCGTATCGGACTTACGCTTTATTCGCTCGAAAACTTTTTGAACGGAAGGATCGACGGCATGATCGACGCGCTTATCGCCGCCGACAGGGCGGAAAAGCTGGCGAATTCGTAAACTTGTTGACATAATGTGTTTTATGTGTTAAAATCTTATGATAGGATAGTATTTGTCGAAAAAAGACGGAAAGGAGTGACGTCGTGAAAAAACGGATGGTTTCGCTGATCCTGGCGGTCATAATGACTGCCGCTTGCTTCGCGTTTGCACCGATAAGCGTTTCGGCGGCGGAAAGTTATCCCGACCTCAACCGGATACAGAATTATTTCATCCGGACGATCGGATCGCTTGCGAGGGCGGATTATTACCAAACCGACGTGCTCGCATCGGTCACTCTTTCCCAGGCGTGCTTCGAAAGCGGATACGCCCGCTACGTCCTTCCCGTAGGCGGAAAGAACCTTTTCGGCATAAAAGCGTACAACACCTGGTCGGGAAGGGTATTCGACCAGAACGAACAGATGATGTACCTGACGTATAACGATTTTCTGCTCACAAAAGGGCAGAATTACGTAAATACCGTCTCCGCCTGGCGCGCGCACGAAAGCTGGGCGGAAAGCGTCGCATCGCATTCCGGACTTTTCACCGGAAGCTCCAGTTACGCCGCCGTCGTGGGCGAAAAGGATTATAAAAAAGCCGCGTACGCCATTGTAGCCGGCGGTTACTGCACCGATCCGGGCTACGCCGACACGGTCATAAGGCTTATCGAGCAGTACGGTTTCACCGAATACGACGACCTCGTTCCCGACGAAGACGGCGTTGTCGCGATCACCGCGAACAGCGAGCAGGTAAGCCTCGATATCGACGGGACTTTCCAGGCGGAATACACCGTTTATCCCGCGGAAGCCGTTCCTTCCTCCGTCTTATGGCACAGCGATAACGAAGCCGTCGCCACCGTCGACGAGACCGGACTTATCACGGCAGTTGCGCACGGGATGTCGCTTATCACGGCGACGCTCGCGAACGGCAGGGAAGCCTGCTTTATCGTAAGCGTGGATTGCAACGCCACCGTCGTCAATTCCGAACTGAAAGTCCGCCTGGAACCGTCTTCCTCGGCTTCGGACGACGGCAAATTCCCCAAAGGGATGCCGGTAAAGGTACTTGACGAGACCGTGATCTACGACGACAACGGCAACGGATATTACGCGGTGACCGGCTATAACAGCAAAGGAAAGCTCGTCACCGGTTACGCTCTGGCGAAATATATTTATATCACCCGGCGCGAAGTATCGAAAGTAAGCGTCATCAGCAACGATATAACCCTTGTCCCCGGCGACGTCTATACGCCCGCTTGCTTCGTCGCGCCGGCTGACGCAGTCGACACCTCGGTTTTCTGGCAAAGCTCCGACCCGGGCATAGCGGCGGTCGATGAAAACGGCGTTATCACCGCGATCGCGGAGGGGGCCGCGGATATAACCGCTTCCGCCGTAAACGGCGTCGGCACGGTCATTCGCGTTACCGTCGGCAGCGAGCGCCGCACCCGCAGAGCGATCACCTCCGGAAGCTCCACGCTCACGATCCGCAAGACCGCGGACGAATCGAGCGCGACCGTCGGAAGGATACCCTTCCTCTCCGAAGTCACGGTCAAAGGCGAGCCTGACGGGATCTTCTA
This sequence comes from Clostridia bacterium, assembly GCA_017615235.1. The sequence goes on along the minus strand of JAGAAM010000047.1, from coordinate 1,214 downwards.
CAAAGTGACCGGAGTGAACACCTCCGGTAAGACTATAACCGGTTACGCGATAGCGACTTATCTGCACTTCCTTTCCGATGACGACGTCGTGACGCGCACTTTTGCCGGATCCGGGATAAAGCTTTACGAGCAGAAGACCAAAGATTCGTTCTGCTACGGCACGCTTATCGAGGAGAGCGAATGCGCGGTCATCGAAAACGGCGACGAAGACGAATGGAAATTCGTCATCGGCAAGAAAAAAGCCGCCAGCGTGAAGGCGATCTACGGCTATGCGAAGATCGCGGTGCCGCCCGACGATCCCGGCGGAGATCCCGGCATCGACCCAGGCGAGGATCCGAATCCCTATATCCCGGAAGGGTCGCATTACGCGCTGACCGGAGCGGAAATATACGTCCATTCCGGACCCGGAACGGTGTACGCTACGCTCGGCACGCTTCCCGAAGGCGCCTGGGTGATAATCACCGGCGAACCTGCGGAGGGCTGGGCTTCGATAGTCGCCACCGATTCGGAGGGCGAAACGGTCGTCGGCTTCTGTCCGCTTGAATACCTGATAATGCTATACAACGGCACCACCAAAGCCAAGCTCAACCTGCGAAGCGGTCCCGGTACGTCCTATTCCTCGCTCGCGCAGATCCCGAAAGGCGCGGAGATCACCGTGATAGGCGAGAAGGAAAACGGCTGGTACAGGGTGGAGTACAACGATCTTAACGGCTACTGCTCCGCCGATTACGTCAATATTGTCGGCTATATCCTCGCGGAGCCTTCCGGCAGCGCCGATCTTCTCAACGGCGGTCTCTATACGGTCGAGGGCAATTACCTCCTCGGCGTGAAAGCCGGGACCACGGCGGCGCAGATCGCCGACGCGTTCAATTATCCGGCGACGGTCAAAAACGCCGAAGGGACCGTGATGGACGGCGATTCGGCGGCCGCAACGGGATGCACCGTGTTTATCGAGCGGTTGGGAATAACGCTGACCGTGATCGTAAAAGGCGACGTTTCCGGCGACGGACAGATAACCGCGAACGATTATATGATGATAAAGCGCGCCTTCCTCGGCACATATCTGCTTAGCGATCCGGCTTCGCTCGCCGCGAGGGTGAGCGGTTCGGAATACGTCACGGTAGCCGATTATATGATGATAAAACGCGTCGTTTTAGGCACTTACGAGCTTTGATAACAAAAATAAAAAAATCACTTCCGTTTTCGCGGAAGTG
>JAGAAM010000046.1 GCA_017615235.1 Clostridia bacterium | reverse complement strand
CGCCTTTATCGTGAGCAGTTCGAAGGAGCTTCGCGTCCATTCGAGCAGAAGGTTCATATCGACGTAGGCGTTGCCGTCCACGAAGGAATACTTCTTCTCCTCGTCGACGACCATACCCGTCGCGTCCATCACGACGAGTACGTAGGTTATGCCGCTTTTCTGGGTCGCGGTGATAAGGCAGTAACCGCCGTTGACGTCTTTCTGCCCGGCGATGAGCCCGATGGCGTTTTTATTCAGAAATCCGCTTATGTAGTAATTGCTTTTAAGGTAGTTTTTATTCCTGACGAGCGATTTGTTGTTGAAATGGAAGGATTCGACGTTGGAAAGATCGACAAGCTCGTTGTAGTTATAGAACGCCGCGGCGAGCTGCGCGACCTCTTTGGGAGTGGATACCTGACCCGGCACGTCGACGCCGGTCGGGTTGACGAACACTGTGGAGGCAAGCCCGATCTCGCGCGCTTTTTTGTTCATACGGTCGACGAAAGTGACGATATCGCCGTCCATAAGCTCGCCGCAGAAGCAGGCGAGAGCGGCGCAGGCGTCGTTCGCGTTGGCGACGAGTACAGCGGAGACAAGGTCTTTCGCGGTATAGACCGAACCCGCCTTGAATCCCATAGTGGGCATACGGTAATCGATCACGTTTCCGGCATTGTCAAGCGCGTTTTTCGTCACCGTGACTTCGGTCGACGCGAGAGTGAGTCCCTTTTCGCGGAAAACGTCCATAACGACCATCATCGCGGCAAGTTTCGTCGCGACCGAGGGAGCGATCGATTCGTCGCCGCGGTCGGTATAGATGAACTGCTGATACTCGACGCAGTAAGCCGCAACGGCGTTGCCGGAGGCTATCCCGGGTCCGAATACCGCTTCTTCCTCCGGCGTGCCGGCGGAACTTTCATCCGCGGACGCGTGAACGGCGAACGGCAAAACGGCAAGCAGCAGCGCGATAAGCAGGCAAAGTATGCGGGCGTAAACGCCTTTTCCCTTCCGTAAACTGTCGGATGTATTCATAGTTTTCTACCTTTCATCGAAAAACCTTTCGACCGCGGCCCTGTCCGCCGCGATCCTTTCCGCGAGCCGTGCGGGTGTAGCGAATCTTTCCTCCGGCCGGATGAACGCAAGGAACGAGACCTCCGCTTCCACGCCGTAGATATCGCCGGAAAAGCCGAACAGATTCACCTCGCAAAGCGGCGCTTCCGCAGGACCGAAAGTCGGTTTCACCCCGAAATTGAGCATCGCGCGGCATTTTTCGCCGGAAAAAGCGAATTCCGCGGCGTAAACGCCGTATGCCGGTACGCAGAGTTCCGGCGGGAATGCAAGGTTCGCGGTCGGATAGCCGAGCGAAGCGGCGATATGATCGCCTTTTATCACTTTCCCTTTGAAGGAAAACGGGCTTTCGAGGAGTTCGTTCGCCGAAGCGATATCGCCTTCTGTGATGAGAGCGCGGATGCGGGTCGAACTTACCGGCGCGCCTCCGCGGATCACCGGTTCGCAGACCGTTATCCCGATACCGTGAGGACCGAGGAGTTCTTTAAGCGTTGAAGCATCGCCTTTTCTGCCAAAGCCGAAACGGAAATCGTATCCGCAGACGAAGCGTTTTGCGGAGAACGTATCGACAATGAACCTTTCGGCAAATTCCGAAGCGGTCATACCGCGCAGCATAGCGAACGGGACCGTTACGATAAGATCGGCGCCGCAATCCCTTAAAAGGCGGAATACCTTTTCCGGCTGTGCGATCGCGGGTGCGGATTTCGGACGGTCGCCGGGCGCGAAAGTCACCGCGACGGCGGGGACCCCTTCCCTTCCGGAAGCCTTTTTGAGTTCGTTCAGCAAAGCGCGGTGCCCGAGATGGACTCCGTCGAAACTGCCGACGGTAAGAACGCATCCGTCCGGCAGTATCCTGCCGATGCCGTCAATATTCTGTTCGTTTACCGCATATACGGCTCCATTATAATTCAGCATACGTATATAATACCCTCTCGGCTCGCGTTTGTCAAGTTATTGTATATTTTCCTTTTCAAAGGAAACAATAACAAAAAATGTGAAAAGGGTGTTTTCTATGAATAACGCGGAGCGTTTCGATTCCGTGATACTCGCCGGAGGGTTCGGCAAAAGGATGATGCCGCTGACCGCCTCGATCCCGAAGCCGATGCTTCCCGTTGCCGGAGAGCCGGCGTTCGCGAGGATACTCGCGCTTTTGCGGAAAAACGGGTTCCGTTCCACCGCCGTGACGACGATGTACCTCCCCGAAAGCATCGAGGATTTCAAATGCGATCAGCGGCACGCCGGACGGACGGAATTCTTCCGCGAAAGCGGATCTTCGCCGCTCGGGAGCGCGGGATCGGTCTTTGCGATAGGGCGCGAGAGGTTCGGGGATTCGTTTTGCGTCATATCAGGAGACGCCGTATGCAATTTTAAACTCCGGGAATATTTTGAAGAGTTCGAAAAAGGCGCCGCCGACGCCGCGATGCTTCTGCACCGTTCGGCTGACGCAGGGGAATACGGCACGGTCTGCGTGAAAAACGGCGCGGTGACCGGATTCTGCGAGAAGCCGTCGGTCAGGGATACCCTTTCGGATCTTATTAACACCGGGATATACTTTTTCAAAGCGGAGCGTTTTTTCAGTCTTTGCGAAAGGACGGGAGCGCGGGATTTCGGCAAAGACGTGTTCCCGGAGATGCTGCGCGCCGGGATGACCGTCGCCGGGATCGTGCCGGACGGAGAATGGTTCGATATCGGCTCGTTTTACGAATATCACCGCTGCAATATGTACCTGTCCGGCGGCGAAAACGTCTTCGGCCGGCACGTTTCCGTCCATCCGGAAGCCGCGGTGGAAAAAAGCGTGCTTTTCGACGGAGCGACCGTCGGAAAAAGCACGGTTTCGGGCAGTATAATCGGCGGGAACGCCTGGATCGGCAACGGCTGTATCATCCCGCCGGGCTGCGTTATCGGCGGGAAAGCGGAGATCCGCGACGGCGCGGCGCTCGCGCCGGGAAGCGTTGTCGGGAACGGCGAGACGGTATCCGCTTCGCCCGGCGGATATTTCAAAACCCCCGGCAACGGACTGGAATTCTTTGACGATCACATAAAGATCGACGTCGGCGACAGGGGCGCGGCGGCGGTGTTCGGAAGCATCGCCGGCGGGAAATACTGCGGCGTAGTCGCGCAGAGCGAAGCCGAGGAGGTGATTGCCGCGGAGATCGCCGCCGGGTGCGCCGGTTCCGGAGCGGACGTCGCGATGATAACCGGCTTTGCTCCCGCGGGAGCGGCTTTCTGCGCGAGGAGTTTCGGATTCGACCGGACCGTCCACGTCTGTTCCAACGCCGGCGTGACCGAGATAAGGTTATTCGGCAGGGACGGCATGGCGATCTCCCGCGAGGAAACGCGGAAGCTTTCGCGTGCAGGACGCGCCGAACGGAAAGGCGGAGGCAGGATCACCGTGATACCGCGCACTGCGGCGGTGAAAAGATATATCTTCGAGCTTCGCGCCGCGACGGGAGCAGGAAAGCAGACCGCGATATCGTTCGCGGAGAACGAAAACGACCCGTTCCCCGCAGAATGCGCTTCGGAACTCGGCGTCAAAGGTTCCGAAAAAGAGGTCTTCGAAGTGTCGCCGGACGGAACTTCGGTGAAGGCGACGCTTGCCGACGGGCGCGAGATATCCTACTGGCACCTTGTCGCGGTTTGCTGTATCCTTATGAACAAGAGCCGCGTTTATCTGCCAAACGACACACCGTTATACGCCGAAAGGATGCTCGATTCACGCGGGATAAGACCGGTGTTTTACAGCGACAGCGAGAGCGCGGAGCGTTCCCTGGCGGCGAACGACAGGTTCGTCAGAGACGGGACTCTGCTCGCCTTTTCGGTGGCGGAATTATTACGGCAGAACGGGCAGACACTTGCAGAAGCGGCGGAAAGCCTTGCGCCTTTTTCGGTGCTGACACGCTCGCTTTACGCGGAAAAGGACCGGCTGACCGCGATGATCTCCGAACTGCGCCGGGAATACGGCGGCGACAGATGCGTCGGGTTCGACATCGGCGACGGGCATATAAGCGTCTTCCCGAGCGCTTCGGGCGCTTTCCGAATCATCGCGGAGGCGTTCGACAGCGAGACCGCGGAGGAGATATCCCTCCGCGCGATAGAAATGATAGAAAAGAAGGAAAACAATTAGTAAAAGGAAGGGCGGGACCCTTCCTTTTAGTGATGAGTTTAGAACTATGAACGCCTGCGGCGCGTTATGAGTGCGATGACGCGCACGTTACGGTATAGGTATTAATCTGTTAATTCTGAATTCGTTCTCACTCTTCCCATCCGGGAATAGCGTAGGTTCCAAGCACGTGGCGTTTTACCATCAGATAGTCCACCGCCTCGACGCCGCCGCTGCGGTTGACGTCGGCGCGGTCTTTCTGCTCGTCGTCGAGTTCGAAGGTGTTAAGCACGTTGCGCTTGACCATAAGGTAGTCGGTCGCGGTGACCGAGCCGTTTTTATCGACGTCGCCGTAATACTTCGCCGGGACGGAGCCGGCGGGGCGGATGACCGTGTAGCCGCAATGTGAACAGGTGTCGCCGGAGATATCGTGTCCGTGAGCTGGGACCGATTCGGTCTTCTCCGCACCGCAGTGTCTGCAGGTATAGGTCTTTACTCCGTCGCGGGTACAGTCCGCCTCCTCGGTCACACGGCCGTTATCCCATTCGTGGGAAGAGTAGGTGACGGGGACGTTCTGCGCCGCGGCTGCGGAAGAAGAGACCGAGCAGCTGTTGGAGGAAGTCATCTCCGGGGAGGAATAAAAGACGTAGTTGACGTTCTTCGGAGCGGTGAGACTTACGACTGTATTGCCGTTCACGGTGACGAGCGCCGTATTTCCGCTCCGGAT
>JAGAAM010000045.1 GCA_017615235.1 Clostridia bacterium | reverse complement strand
GACGAGGAGCACCGCTTCGCCGATCGCGATACCGTCCGCGGCGGCGGCAGCGTCTTTCGGAACGGTAAAATTCGAAGCGGAGATAACGCAGCCGGGATCGCCGTTAAAGCCCTTTAATCCTTTTTTGAGCAGCGGCTTTACCAGGTTTTGCGAGATATAATCCCGCGAGCAGACTTCTTTTAAATAAATAAGCGCGAACCTGCCTCCTTCGACGGTACCTAAGCGCGCCGCGAGGTCGTCGCAATCCGCGAAAAAGCCTTTTATTTCCGAAAGATATTTATCAAAATCCCCGTTTTCGCAGGGCATTTTTCTTCACTTCCCGTCAGGTGATATTTTTATTATTCTTGGCGGTATGAATTTGGAATATACGGTAAAAAAGCATTGACATAATTTGCAATATGATATAAAATAAAATAAATAGTCAAAAAAGGGGGGAATATCATGGCTTCGGTAAGATCCGGAAAAAGGACGAGCGCTCTGCTCGCGATAATACTTTGCGTGCCGATAGCCTTTATAGTCTATTTCATAATCGCATATTCTTCCCAGACGCTTACGCTGAGCAACGTTAACAGGATCACGATCCAGGCGACGGGAGCCGAAGATTCGGTGATCTCGGACAAGGACGATATCGCGTTTTTCGTTGATACTTTCAAGAGCGCGAAGACGATAAACACAGCGATACGCGATATCACGGGCGAGGAGCCGGTTTACATAATCTTTGAACGCAGCGACAGGACGCTGGTCTACCGTCTTTACCCTTCCCTCAACCTTACGGGGTGCATGATGATCGGTCCCGACAACAAATTATCGGTGCTCGATTCCGAAGACGCCGGGAAGCTTTTGCTCCGCAGGGAGTTCGATTATCTTTATTACCGCAACTTTTTGCCGAAGCTTTATATCGTCAGCGGCGGCAGCAAAACAGAAGTCAGACCCGCCGATAGCAACTGGACCTATATCAAATCCGACGGCAACGAATACGCGTACGTCCCCGATTACGCCACCGGCGAGGAGCTTTATACCGTCTATCGCGGAAACGAGAATTCGCTTATATTCGATCCGGACGGCGATATGCGGCCTTATGAGATAAGCAATATCTCTTTCACTTCCGAAAACGGAGTGATATTCAACATAACCGACATCGCGGAGCTCGATCTTTCGATCGATACGAAGATCAACGTGAGTTTCGACGTCAAGTGGAGCGGGCTCAACGGCGCCGAGTGTTACGGCGACGCAAGATACGATTTCGACGTGATGTACGACATCCCTGCGGAAATAACGCTTTCTTCGGAGGAATATGCAGTCGGCGAGGTCATCGCCGTCTGCGCGACGCATTTCAATCCCGACGAGAAGATCGCCATGAAGACCGACCTTTTCACGACCGACCTGTGTTTCACCGCCACGGATACAGACAAAGGCGTAGCGCTTTTGCCGATAGGGCTTGAAAACGAACCCGGCGAGTATTCGATCGTCTTTACGACCGGAGCCGGAGAGCAGTCCTTCAGCGTGACCGTAAAGGCGCTTGAAAACGGCGAGACCTGGCTGCCGGTATCGGTCACCGACGAAGAATACGAAACGATGTTCACCGACGAGACGCTCGGCACGGTCTACGCCGTGCTCGCTTCGGCGGCGGAGTTCAGGCCGGACGAGGATTACTTCATCTACGGTGTGAACGCGATGCAGCCTCCGGTACGACAGACCGAGATACGTTACGATTTCGGCGTGAGAGCAAGCGTGACGAATCCGAACGTTTTAGGCGTGAACCTGACCGTCAACGGCAGGGCTTACGCCGTTCCGAAGGACACGAAGGTGCGTTCCGCGCAGAAGGGCGTCGTGATGCTTTCGGAGGAGCTGCCGACCGTCGGCAACGCCGTCGTCGTTTATCACGGTTACGGCATTTATACCTATTATTTCCACCTTGACGGCGTGAACGTGAACGTCGGCGACGTGCTCACCTCCGGCGAGATAATCGGCACGGCGGGAACGACGGGGTTCACAAACGGCGAAACGCTTCTCCACTTCGCGGTCAGCGTCGACGGCATCTTCGTCGATCCGAGCGAATTTATTAAATAATTCATTAAATAAAAAAAGGCTTTGCGCCGTGCAAAGCCTTTTTCGTTTACTGCTTTTCAAGTATCCATATTATGCTGCGGTATTCGAGAGTGATCGGGGCGTGGAGCCCGAAGTTCATAAGCTGGTCGCCGCGATAGGTCGCGCCGGTGAACTTTTCTTTATAGATCCCGTCGGGATCGAGGCCGCGAAGCGCCACCCGCTCGTTATTGCCGTAAAGGCGGACGTTCGTCAGCACGTAACCCGCGACGCAGACGTTTTTGTCCTTTGATACGAAGCACCAGGCGGAGCAGTTCTCCCTGTGAGGGTCGCGCAGGCGGTGATAATCGCCTTTGAGCGCGATCTCGCCGTACTGTTTATAGAGTTCCGCGGTGTCGCGGACTTTTTTCTTATCTTCTTCGGAAAGCTTGGTCGGGTCGAGTTCGTATCCGAACGATCCGGTGAACGCTACCGTGAACCTCGTATCAAAAGGCGTGACGTGGCTTGTCTGGTGGTTAGGCGAAGCCGAAACGTGGGCGCTCATCGCCGACATCGGGTAGACGAGCGAGGTGCCGTACTGGATCTTAAGACGCTCGATCGCGTCGGAATCGTCGCTGGTCCAGACCTGGGGCATATAATAAAGCATACCGGCGTCGAACCTGCCGCCGCCGCCGGAGCAGGACTCGAAGAGAACGTCCGGGAAGTCGGCAACGAGACGTTCAAGCACCGAATAAAGCCCTTTGTAATAGCGGAAATCGACTTCGCGCTGACGCTCCGGAGGAAGGAGATCGCTTCCCGCTTCCGTCATGTTGCGGTTGAAATCCCATTTGACGTAGGAGATCCCGCCTTCGCGGAGAATATTCGCCACCGAATCGCAGATATAATCGCAGACGTCTTTGCGGGTCAGGTCAAGGATGAGCTGATAACGTCCTTCGGAACGCGGACGGCCTCTGTAATGCAGGCACCAGTCGGGGTGTTTTGCGTACAGTTCCGAATCCGGGGATATCATCTCCGGCTCGAACCAGATGCCGAGTTTGACGCCTTTTTCGGCAAGATGACCGGAGATGCGTTTTATGCCGCCGGGAAGTTTTTTCTCGTTGACGAACCAGTCGCCCAACGAACAGCGGTCGTT
>JAGAAM010000044.1 GCA_017615235.1 Clostridia bacterium | reverse complement strand
GATTACGAATGTCAGTACGCCTTCCGCGGCGTTATCGTCGGCACTTCCTATACCCAGATAATCAATAAATCCCCGAACCCGCTCGTCAAGGTATCGAACGGCTGCGTAGTCAAAAAGGTCTGGCTCCAGGTCGACGCTTCGATCCCGCTCAACCAGGCGAGCAACCTGCCGTTCCGCTACGACGACGCGGGCTGTAAGAACTACGGCGCCGTCATCGGTCAGGTGATGGGCGGCGACACTATCATCGATCACGTCGGCGTTTCCTTCACCGGCAGCGCTACGTTCTCGCTTTCCGGCACGTACAAAAAACTGGTTCCGATCGGCGGCTTTGTCGGCGTGGTAGTCAACGGCGGAGTCGTATTCCGCAACATGTCCGACGTCACCGAAAAAGTCGGCCTTACGTCTTCGACTCTTTCATACGTCGCAAACGACGACTGGCTCTACGTCAACCCGATCGTCGGCAGGGTCATCACAGGTTACGCCTTCAACGAGACCACGGCATACGAAGCCGATCCCGACGACGTCATGCTCGACAACGGCGTCAACAATTACAGCATACCCGACCTTAACAAGAACACTTCCGGCAAGATCGGCGTCACCGCCTCGAGCGAATACAGCCACGAGATAACCGTGCCCGATCCCCAGTCGCTTTATCTGCTCGCCTGCATAGTCAACAGCGGCGCGGGCAGCGCGCAGTACGGCTCGAACACCAACGCGTACCCCGCGATGACTAACACTCCCTGGAGCGGATACCGCAAATACACCCAGACCCGCTGCGGCACCTACGACGACGTAGGAACGACGGAAAGTTCCTCCGCCGACTATACCGACGTCGCCGAGCAGGACGTATATCTCGCCACCGGCGAAGTCGCGAAAGTTCCCTATATCATACGCAAATACACGTCGGCGGACGGCGGAGTATTCAAGGCGCGCAGTATCTGCAACGGTTCCGCTCCCGCCGATGCGGGAAATACCAACGATACGGCGAAAAACGCCTCGAACGCCGATCCTGAGAAGAACCGCGCTGCCGTCAGGAAAGTCGAGCTCGCTTCCGGCGACTTCGAGCTTCCCGCTTCCTTCCGCGGCATCGGCAGCCTTTACTACGCCGATTCGCGCGTAAGGCTGGTGTTCAACCGCTTCGACGGCAAGGGCGCGAATATCATCTACAACACCTATTTCCTCGATTACGATATGAGGGGAGGCTCTACCTCTTCCACGCCCGCGACGGTCAACGGCGTAATCAAGAGGACGTACGAGAATTACAGCAACGTCACCCACGTCGGTCTCGGCCTGTTCAGCCAGTTCGAGCAGAGGGGCGCTACTTCAAGCAACACAACCAACGTCATAACCGGGTTTACGGTCAACGGCAGCATCTATTACGATATCATCAATTACAGCAACGGCGGTTCTGTCGCCTACAACTGGGAAAAGAATACCGTCAACGCCGTGTTCCACTATAACGTGCTCAACGTCGGCGGCGTTATCGGGTCGGTCTACGGCGAGGGTAAGAACAGCGCCAAGACCAACTACCGGGATATCTTCTACATAACCGGAGTGACGCTCGGCGATATCGATTTCGAAGGTGCGAAATCCGTCGGCGGGCTTGTCGGCTTCGTTTATCATAACGGTGACTCCCGTACGAGGGTAATCAAGAAATGCGGTTCTGCCTCCGGTACCGGAGTAAAGATCACCGCGGGACTCAACGGCGGCGGACTTGTGGGATATCTGCACCGTAACTTCACCATCACCGGCAACTCTGCCTCTAACAAGACCGAGGTATTCGTCGATTCGATAAAGATCAAAGGCACGAACACCACCGGCGGCAACGTCACCGACGTCGGCTTCGACTACATCAACGGCGAACGTCTCTTTGCGGCCGGCGGACTTATCGGCTTCACCGACCCGAAATACGCCTGCAGTATCACGAATTACCGCGTTGCCGGCGTAGAAAAGACCGGCGCTCATATATACAGCACCAATACCGACGCAGACGTGCACATCTTCGCCGGCGGTATTATCGGTGTTTACAAAAACGCAACACTCACGCTGACCAATCTTGATGTATCGGGTCTCGATCTTAAAGCGACCTATTCCGGCGGCGTGTTCGGCGCGTTCCTGCACGATAATTCCGGCGGTATGACCATCACCGCGACGAACATCACCGTCGACGGCGGCAGCGGAAAATCGGACATCGAGGCGTTAAGGACGGCTTCCGGTTTTATCGCAAGGAACGAATCCACCAACCAGAACGGCGTTTCGATCACAACGCTTACCAACTTCAAGCTGAAGAACTATAACGTAAAATCGACCTCGACGACCGCGACCGGGATAACGACCCAGGGCTATTCGAGCGCCGCATATATGCAGGCGGCGGGCGCGATCTCCGGTTACTCCGAGACTACCCATAACAACGGCAATACCTATAAGCTTCACGAGATAACCGTAGAGGATTGCGATATTTCGGCGAACTTCGAAGGCAATAACGAGACCGACGGCGTCGGCGGACTCTTCGGCGCCGCGAGGAACCTTTACGTCACGGGCGCTAACATACTTCTCGACGGCACTACCGTCAACTATTACCCGAACGGCGCTGCCGAAGCGTCGAATACCGATTACCGCGTCGGCGGCGTGCTCGGCAACAACATGAACACGCTGACCGGCTCCAACGTCAGAAGCTATATCAAGCTCGTCGGCGTTTCGATACACGACTGCAACGAACTGACGCGGCTCTGCGGTAAGAGAAACGATTCCTCCGGCGGCGAGAATTTCGGCCCCGACGGATACATCGTGCTCGCCGACTTTTACGGCGCTTCCGCCGAAGACGGCAGGAACACCTCGCATGCGACCCTCGCGACCGGCTCGACCGAGAGGGCCGCCGCCGCGCCTTACGTTACGGTGAACCCGGCCTCGAATATCGGCAACAGTCAGGTCCGCCTGACCGGCGACGGCATCGCGCCCAACGAAGATTCGCTGCCCGCGGAGGACATACTCGACAACGACTGGCGTTATAACTACGTCCAGAGCATAAACCGCTCGACGGGTCAGCTTTACGACTCCTACTTCAAGATCTTCAAGAACTATAATTACGTCAACAAGCTTTCGACATTCAACACCGAGCAGAGCAACAGCCTTACCGACGATTTCGCAGTGCTCGTCATCGAGGAGACCAACCGTAACAGGTGTACCAACATCATCAACGGCTATCTGAACCTCCTTGCCAACACGAATTACGACTACGCGAGCGTCAACGACGCGATCTACACGGTGAACATCTACCGTATGAACTACAACGGTACCAAGTTTGCCCCGGTGGAAAACACAGAGGCTAACCTTAAACGCGATACGACGAACCACCACTTCTATATGCTGAACACCAACGAGTCGACGGATACCTCCGCTTCCGGCGCAGGCACTCTGTTCTCGCTGATCGACGTCGCGTTCTACGATCCCGCGGAAAACACCAAGATCGCATATCACCTTTACGTTCCGGTCATCGTTAAAAAGCTGTTGAAGTTCAACTTCGAAGTCGCCACCGGCTCCGGCACCAACTACGAGAGCGCGTGGTACGGCAGGAACGACAGATACGGCCAGCCGGTCATGGAAAACCTCGGCACGCCGGTCACGATCTATTTCAGCTACGATTACCTCCGTTCTAAAGCCGAATGGCAGCAGGCGCTCGACAACGGCGAAAATATGCTCCGCAACTACGCGAAATCGCTTGTCTTCGTAAAAGACGGCGCTCTTGAGAACTATCTGCCTGCCGACACGACGGTGCTCGTGCTCGTCGACCCGAACAACGGCGGAAAGGCGTATTACGCCCGGTTCGCGGACGTTTATTCCAACGGAACGCTTTCGCTTTCCGGCTTCCGCGAAAGGCTTGACGACGCGACCAGCGCGGCGTTTGCTCCGGTCACCTTCGACGATATGCTGGATATCTCCGCAGAACCCGGCGACGGGTCTTACGTCGAATGGCAGCAGGGCGATTCCGCCGCCGCGACTGTAACGGCGGTATATAACAACAACGTGTTGAGGCTGCGTCCCGCGACCGACGCCGATTCGTCGAGACAGCACTATAACCTTATCGTCGAAAACGACGACGACCCGGCGACCGGACATCTCGACGCGAAAGAAAGTTACTACATCTCCTTCTTCACGGCTTCTCAAAGCGGCGCGCTGCTTTATCACTACCGCATCGAATGCCCCCAGAGCTTCGACGACCCGAACTATCCTTCGAGGATGGGCAACCGCAACGCCGAAGAGACCGTCGCCCATATGATACTCGGCAACATATTCGTCCAGACCGGCGCGTCGCTCGCGGCGACCAACGTCAACGAGGAAATGGTCGTTTCGGAGAACGACACCCTTACCGTTTCGATGGAGACCACGGTCAAGATCAACGATTCGATAAGGAGCGAAGTCGCCGGCTATCTCGCCGTCAACTCGCCGATCCAGGTCTATCAAAGCTTCCTCGTCGACCTCACCAGGACCGAAAAGGACGGAAGCCACCGCAAGATCATCACCGGTTATCCCGAATTCACCGGCAGCACCTACGGCATCGCTTCCGTCAACGGCAGCGTCGCCGCGATCGAAGACGATTATCCCACGATCACCCAGAACCCGAACTACGCCGAATTCATCAACGGCGAATCGCTGAACGCCTATCTGACCGGCGGCAACGGCGCCGTGATCACCGCCGACGTTAACATCATATATTCAGGCAGTGAGAACATCGCCGCGCAGTTCCCCAGCAAGGGCGATCTTTCCGACAGGAGCACCGGCGTTACGATAGCCGGTACCTCCAACGTCGCGTTCGACCCGGCTTCCACGGCGTTCAGTACCTCCCGTCAGGAGATGACCGACACCAACAACCGCCTGTATTACTGTCTGATAGACGACAACACCGCAAAACTTTACTATAACGTGAAGAGCGATATCTACGGCGGCGACTACGGCGCGCTGGGCATCAACCCGCTCGATACCGACGGACTGACGCTTGTCGGCGTTTCGACCATCGCGGTACACGATATAACCAATATCTTCGACGACGCCGCGGAATACGATATTGTCCGCTGCACGATCCAGCTTTACAGGCGCCAGGACAATTATCTCACGCCGCTCGTTATCGGGGATTATCTGCAAGACCTGAACCTTGTCGATCTCGAGAGCGCAACGGGATTCCGCTCGGTCAAGACGGATCCGACGAAATATATCTATTATTTCCCGAAATCCGCCGCGAACACCGAGCTCGAGACCAATATCGTGATCCCGATCGACTTCGGCGTCATCACCGGTGCCGACCTCGAATCGGAGGGGTATTATTACTCCAACTACAAGGTCGCGCTCGACGTCGAACTGGTCAAGGAAACGACTCCCGGCAACTATGCAAGGCTCCAGAAATCGCGCGACAGCAACTTTATAATTTACACCAACGCGCGCATAATCCCCGATTTTGTCGATACGGATTGACGGAATAAAGGCGAAAACTCCGCGTTTATGCGGCAAAACGGCAAAATTTCCTCTTTACAAAACCGCTAATATATAATATAATGGAACATAATAATGGCGAAATATCCCTATTTCGCCCAAAAGTGTTTTAATTATAAATTCAGAAAAAAAGAAAATTACTTATACGAGAGGGGAACAATCATGAACAACGATCCCACCACCAACGGCGAAGTCACCGCTTCCGAAAAGAAGCCGGGCGGCGCTAAAAAAGTCGTCGGCATAATAGTCAACGTGATACTGTGGATATTCGTCATATTCTCGGTGATCGTTACTGTTCTGGCGTTCGCGGCTTCATCCAGCTCCGACGGCATACCGTCTATCGGCGGCAAGGTCATAAGCCCCGTGCTTTCGAACTCGATGGCGGACACCATCAACGAGGGCGACATCATCTTCAGCCGCAAGCTTGCCGATGAAGAAAAAGGCAGCCTCAAGATCGGCGATATCATCACCTTCCGTGCGGATATCGACGGCGACGGCCAGCCCGAAGTCAACACCCACAGGATCGTCGAAATTGCCGAGAACGGCTATTACAAGACCAAGGGCGACAACAACCTCGCGGACGACCATTACGAGGTCAACCCCAGGGACGTTATAAGCATATTCGATCCCGATCAGGATACCAAGATCGGCGGTCTCGGATACGTTATGAGGTTCCTCCTTACGTCGACCGGGTTCCTTGTGGTCATCGTTATCCCGCTTATCATCTTCTTCGTGTACGAGATAATCGTCTTCGTCCGCAAACTCAACGAGACGAAGAACGCCGGCAAGAAGCAGATCACCGCGGCTGACGAGGAACTTATCAAGCAGAAAGCCATCGAGGAGTACATCCGCTCGCAGCAGGAGTCCGATAATAAAGGGGAGCCCGAAGCCGAGGAAGTCAAGGCGGAAGAGGAAGCTCCCGCCGAAGCGGAAGCCGGGGAAGCAAAGGCTGAAGAAGCCCCCGCAGAAGCTGAAGCCGAAGAAGCGGAAGGACCCAAAGCGGAATAAGACACGGCGCTTTAGCGCGATCTACCGCAAATACCGAAAAATTTCTTTACGCAGGTTGACTTATGGATGCATTTATGAACTGGTTCTTTGCCTTCATGACAACGATCCTTGAAGGTCTTTGGAACGGCATAAAAGGAATATTCAACGCGATCTTCCAGTTTTTCAATTTCCCGGAGATATTCGACCAGCTTTCACGTTATAAAAGCGGGTTCAACGTCATGGGATGGATTCTTTGCGTTCTCACGATACTTATCACTTACGCGATCCTTGCCGCGGTGATCTTCCTTATAATTTTAGGAGTGCGCAAATATCTCCGTTTCAGGAAGACCATCGTCGGGAACGAGGACATGCTGGAGGAGATCGCGGAACTCCACCGCGACGTCATACGCCTTACGGAGGAGAAGGAGCGCATCCTTGCGCATAAATTCGATCCCTCCGGGGTCACTTACGAGGAGATACACCGCTTCCTCAAGTCGGAAGGCGAAGCGAAGGGCGAACCCGGCAAGACGACCGCGGTCGCGCCCGCTTCCGGCACCGCCGCACCGGCGGAAGCCCGGAAGGACGGCCCCGCCGAAGCCGGAGGCAAGCGTTTCTACAGGCTTTCCGCCGTCGACGACAAATATACATATTATCTGCCGCCGCAGTACGAGAACGTCATGTCGCTCGAGGAGCTCTGTACGGATATCCGCAATTTCGCATGTTCCAGGAACAAGCTTTATTACGAGATCAAAACGGTACGCCTTATGATAGCCGGACTTGCTTCCACGAAGCTTATCCTGTTACAGGGTATATCCGGTACCGGTAAGACCTCGCTGCCTTACATGCTCGGCAAATACTTCCAGGTGGACTCCACCATCGCGTCCGTCCAGCCGTCCTGGCGCGACAGGACCGAACTTTTCGGCTTCTTCAACGAATTCACGAAGAAGTTCAACGAGACCGAGGTATTGAAGCGCATCTACGAGGCTTCGTATAACGACGATATCAACATCATCATCCTCGATGAAATGAACATCGCCCGCGTCGAGTATTACTTCGCGGAGATGCTCTCCATACTCGAAATGCCGAACGCCGACGAATGGAAGATCGAGCTCGTACCTTCCGCGTGGCCGGGTGACCCCCAGAAGCTGCGCGACGGTAAACTCCAGATCCCCCAGAACGTCTGGTACATCGGCACGGCGAACAACGACGACTCGACCTTTGCGATCTCCGACAAGGTCTATGACCGTGCGCTCGTCATCAACCTCGATTCCAAAGGCGTTCCCTTCGAGGCGCCGGAGACGGCTCCGAAGTGCATAAGCTATTCCTACGTCGAATCGCTTTACGCCAAGGCGATGGAGGAACATCCCGTCAGCGACGAACTTATCAACAAGATCGGTTCGCTCGACCTTTACGTTATCGAAAAATTCCGTGTTGCGTTCGGTAACCGTATCATCAAACAGCTCCGCACCTTCGTTCCGGTCTACGTCGCCTGCGGCGGCACCGAGCTTGAAGGCGTCGACTACATACTCGCCACCAAGGTGTTCAGGAAATTCGAAAGCCTCAACCTTTCGCTCATCCGCGATGAGATCCGCGGCCTGATCATGTATATGGAAAAACTCTTCGGCAAGGGCGAGATGAACGAGTGTATCGAATATCTGCAGAGACTGCAGAAGATGATGTATTAAAAAGCCGTTTTCCCGGGTATTGATTCAAGGAGGCGCCGTTTATGGCGGATAAAAGCGCAAACGAAGGTATGCTCAAGTCGGTATATGACGACGCGACATATTATATTGACAGCATAGTAAGCGAATACGGCGCTTTACGGACTATCCTCGACAGGATGGGCAAGGGCGAGGCCACCGTCGAACTGCGCAAAAGGTATTTCCTCCGCGCGATAGACGAGACCTGGGTGAACGCCATCGAGGACGCGCTTCCCGCGCTCGATACCATCATCCGCAACCCTTCGAAGTTCATCGAGGACCAGGAGGAACTTGTCAACGCCGATCAGGCGCGCAAGATAACCGTCCGCACGCTCCAGCACCTTTCCCAGCACACCAACCTCATACAAAGCATCGACGGGGATATGATAATCCCGAAAAAGCTTCTTAACGTATATAAAGAAGAAACGATGCAGACCTATGAGAACAAATTCATAAACACGCTTATCAACCGCCTTTACGTCTTCGTCAACCGCCGCTACGAGATCGCTCTGCGCGACGGCCAGGACGAAAAGACGACGAGCATCGACTTCAAGGACGATTTCGATCACGACAAGATCAAAGTCAGGATGCACTTCCGCGTAGAGATCGCGGAATCCGCCGACGATAACGACGAAAAAGTCGAGCAGAACTATTCCTATACCACCGATATCTGGAGAAGAGTAAAAAAGCTCAACAACATCGTCACGACCTACGCGGAATCGGAATTCGCACGGCAGATGGGGCACAGCTATATCCGTCCGCCGGTCATGAAGACCAACGCGATACTCAAAAACAAAAACCTCCGTCAGTGCCTGGAACTCTGGCGTTTTATCGAGAATTACGACAGCGCCGGTTACAGCATGCTTATCCAGGAGAACCTGGAAAACATCGACGAGGAGTATATCAAAGAGCTTTATTCCACCGTTGCGCTCCAGTATATGATCTTCCGCTATAAGATCAAAAACGAATTCGACGAGGACAGCACCCTCGCAAGCGAGATCGCCGACGACGAATTCAAGCCGAAGATCGTCGACGAGCTCGGCAAGCTCTCCGGCGACGAATTCAACGTCACCGACGTAAGCAAGAACATCCCGAAAGAACGCTTCGCCAAATCGCCGTCGAACCTCCGCAGCGAAACGCTCACGCCGGAGGACCGCGTCTTCCTCGACGCGCTCGACGTCGCGATGGACGCTTCGGATATCATTCGCGCCAACGGCGAGGAATTCATCTATTCCCGCGGAAATATCGAGGAACCGGGCGGTGCGGAATGAGCGAAGAAAAGGCTGAAAAAAGAAACCCCGCAAAACTCATCGGCAATATCGTAGGCTACGCCGTGATCGCCGCGGTGATAATATTCCTGCTTTTCGTGATAATCGCGAGGGTGACGGGCCACACCGTCTTCGTGTTCGGGAAGACCACCGCCTGGGTAATGACCGGCAGTATGGAACCCGAAATACCGGAGCAGAGCTTCATCCTTGTCCGCAAAGCGGATAAGACCGAGATAAACGTCGGCGACGTGATAGTTTTCGAGTCCGACGACCCGAACCTCAATTCGGCTTACAACACCCACCGCGTGGTGGAAATAATCGGCGACCGGGAATCTTTCGTCACAAAAGGCGACGCTTACAGCGTCAACGACGAATATCCCGCCGACGGAGATAAGATCCTGGGCGTTTACGAGCGCAACCTCCCGGTACTTACCGCTTTCGGAAGATTCATGTTCTCCGGAGTCGGCAAAATCATCGCGATAACCTTCGTTTTCGTCGTCCTGCTTCTTATGTATATC
>JAGAAM010000043.1 GCA_017615235.1 Clostridia bacterium | reverse complement strand
GGGATTCGTCACCCTGTTCGACCCGTTTTATCTCTCGGTAGGATACGATCACTGGCGCGACCTCGGCTTCGACGCCGCAGTAATGCAGCCCAACGCCGCATTCTCCGGCTCGCGCGGGTATTTCGACATCAGAATGCTCGGCGAATTCGCATATACCGCGAACAGCAAGGGCGTCGGCGTCGAGATCGAGACCGACGAACCGCACGTTTTCCGCGATGATACTAAATACCGTTCCGCCGGAAAGAATTACGAAAGTTATCTGTTTTACGGCTATAAAACGGGTTATATGAACGCCCTGAAGACTTATTACCAGGGCGCCGGCCCCGGAACGCTGTACGATTTCTGTTACGCCGATACCGCCTCCGAAAAAGGAAAGTACCTGCGAAGCCTGTACGATCTTACTTATCGCTTTATCAAGGGTAATTATTCCAACGAACCGCCTAAGGTCTCTATCGACGATTTCGGGGTCGAGCCCGATTCCAGGCGAAACGCGGTCGCGATCGAAGTCGAAGACGGCGATTCCCGGCCGGAAGACATACGGATCGATATAAAAACCGAGCCGGAGCACGGCTACGCCGGCGTAGCCGCCGGGAATAAAGAACTCATCTACACCCCCGAAAAAGGCTTTTCCGGCGCCGACAGCTTCGTGATAACCGTCAGCGACGGATTCAACGAACCGGTCGAAAAAACGGTCGCCGTCTTCGTCGGCGCGCAAAAGGATGATGAAACTTCAACCGCCGAAGAGCCCGGCGGCAAAAAAGCCTTTCCCGGCGCGCTGATCGCTGCCTTTGCCTGCGCGGCCGCAGCTCTCGCCGCAGTCGCCGCCGTTCTGTTAAAACGCAGGAAAAAGAAAGCGTAAACGTCAATAATAAAACCGCCCCCCGGGGCGGTTTCAGAGCGCAGACAAACGGTGATTTACGCACTGCAATAACAAGAACAGCCGTAGTTCTCGGTTTATACGAAAACTGCGGCTGAGTTGTTTTTGCTGCTTCAATGGGTCAAAAGTGCTTTAAATACAGTGCTTTTCCGAAAAGCTCGACTGCTTTACAA
Source organism: Clostridia bacterium (assembly GCA_017615235.1). The sequence continues at coordinate 2,618 of JAGAAM010000043.1, read as the reverse complement.
TTGTAAAGCTACGCTCGCTTTTCGAAAAAACTCACTCGTTTCTCTGCGCTCTGCTTCAGCTTGAATTTATTCTGTCCTCAATGCCACGACAGGATCTCTCCTCGAAGCCATGCCGGAAGGTATCAGCCCGGCGACGACGGTGAGGATCATACTGATCGCCACCAGTATCGCTCCGCCGAGCGGAGGCAGCCACGCCATTCCGTTTATACCGCTCAGCGAATAGATTATCGCGTTGATAGGGATGTTCAAAATGACCGTGACGAGTATGCCGATAAGCCCCGAAGCCGATCCGACAAGGAAGGTCTCGGCGTTGAACACGCGGGAAATATCACGCCGCGAAGCGCCGATCGAGCGCAGAATACCGATCTCTTTCGTGCGTTCGAGCACCGAGATATAGGTTATAACGCCTATCATTATCGAAGAAACGATCAGCGAGATCGAAACGAAAGCGATAAGGACGTAGGAGATCGTGTCGATTATAGTGCTCACCGAACTCAGGAACAGCCCGATATAGTCGGTATAACGAATTACTTTTTCGGGTCTTCCGGCGTTTTCGTTTTCCGTGTTGTAATCGTTTATGAACTGTGTCAGCGCCTCTTTCCCGGCAAAATCCTTTGCGTAGAAACTTATCGACGAGGGGACTTCAAGCTCCGCGGCGCCGAGCAGCGCAAGGTTCGATTCAAGCGTGGCGTCGGTCTTCGTATCGCCGGAACGGATTATCTGCGAAAACGCCGCGATTATCTCCTCTTCGCTCCTGCCCTGCATCATCATAAACGCCTTTTCCTGCTGTTCGGCGGGAAGGGAAGAGATATATGCGTTGACGTCGTCCATCGTCACTTCGCGCTTTTCGGGAACGTAATCGAACGGGATCCCGGTGAAGATATCCACTTCGTCGTTGCGGTATTCCTTTCCGTATTTAGCAGTCGCGGCTTCGTTTATTTCGCCGGAAATCTGCCGCTGTACGGCGCCGAGCGCGTTGTTGACGCGGATATAATGCTCGGTCAGCGCGTGCGTGTAACCGATAGCCGTCGTCGCGCTGGTCGCGACGGCCGATTCGTTCGGACGGAGTATGCCGACTATCTTGATCGTCTCGCCGTATTTCTGCGCAGCCGATCTCATATATTCGTCGCTGTCGCCGCGGTCTTCCCAAAGACCGGTCACCGCGTTGTATTCATACTGCGCGGCGGTGGGTATCATCGTGAAGGTCATATCGAGGATGTCGGAGTAACTGAAAGTCTTTACTTCCTCATCCGAGACCTTCTGCCCCGCGATAGCCTCCAGAAGCAGCTTTATGACTTTTTTCTGGTCTTCAAGGCCGAGCCCGCAGAGGTTGAAATCGGTGATCTCGTTGTTTTCCGATACGAACAGCACGACTTCGTTATAGCTTTCGGGAAGTCTGCCGTAAACGTCGTACTGCGACCTCAGAAGCTCCGCGTTATCGATGATCTCGCCCCATACGTTGGAGTTGCGGTAGGAAGAATTGCCCATCGACATGAGCGACGAACCGCCAAGCGAAGCCCCGGAGCTCCTGCCGTAAAGCACGTCGAAGGAATCGAGAGGGTTGACCTTTATAAACTCGCCGTCGGCGTTCTCGGTATAAACGCAGAGGTTCACGCCGTATGCGTATTTTATGTCGTTGGTATACTGATCAAGTTGATCGCGGTTCTCCTCGATATACGCCCGGAAGGATTCAAGGTCGTTTTCCTGTATCCCGGCGAGCATCGCGTTGATCAGTTTGCCGTATATCGGACGGGAATAGACGGTCTCGGCGTCGTGTTCCTCTTTGGGCGCGCTGTCGAGATCGGCAAGCTCTTCCATGACCGAGGTAAGGTCCATCGCCGCGCTTTCTACGGTGATCGGATAGGTCGAAAGAGTGTCCTCCTGAACGCGGTTTATATAGGTCTCGAACCCGCTTTTGAGCGAAAGTATCAAAGCGATGCCTATTATGCCGATGCTCCCCGCAAAACTCGTGAGTATCGTCCTCGCCTTTTTGGTCATAAGGTTGTTGAGCGAAAGCGAAAGCGCGGTGAAGAACGACATCGAGGTCCGTTTTCCGTCCTTTTCTTTCTTCGGACGCTCTTTTTCGGCGCTTTCTCCCGTAACGGGCGGATCGAAAGGCAGGCTGTCGGAAACTATCTCGCCGTCGCGGAGGTTTACCGTCCTCGTCGCGTATTGCTCGGCAAGATCGGGGTTGTGCGTGACCATTATGACCAGCCTGTCGGACGCGACCTCGCGCAGAATATCCATTATCTGAACGCTCGTCGCGGAATCGAGCGCGCCGGTCGGCTCGTCGGCGAGAAGTATCGCCGGATCGTTCACCAGAGCCCTCGCGATAGCGACGCGCTGCATCTGTCCGCCGGAAAGCTGGTTCGGCTTTTTCTTCGCCTGGTCGCGGATGCCGACTTTGTCGAGCGCGTCGAGCGCACGCTTTTTGCGCTCCGCGCTGCCGACGCCGGAAAGCGTCAGCGCAAGTTCAACGTTCGCAAGCACCGTCTGGTGAGGGATGAGGTTATAGGTCTGGAACACGAAACCGACCGAATGGTTGCGGTAGCGATCCCAGTGCTTATCCCGATATTCGGTGGTGGAGGTGCCGTTTATGATCAGGTCGCCGCTGTCAT
>JAGAAM010000042.1 GCA_017615235.1 Clostridia bacterium | reverse complement strand
TTACTATGTATTCGTTTTCGTTCGCTCCGTCCCCGAGCGTATATTTACCCTTCGCGTACAATCCGGCGCTGTCCCACGCCGTGATCCCGCTCAGTTCTGATATGCGTTTTCCGGTTTCAGGATCGACTACGTATATCTTTCCGCTTTCGTCGGCGGCTTGTTCCAGACGGGCGCCGTTTGTCTTTACGCAAAATGAAAACCTGCGTTTTCCCGTATCGTATTCAAGCACTATATCTTCCTTAACACCGGAAAGCGACTGCGTATATACGACACTCGTCCCTTCGCCGAACACGTTCGCGTACGTCACGCCGTTTATTTCGCCGCTCTTTTCGTCGGACTTCGGCAAAGCTGGTCCGGCACTCTGCGACGCTTCGACGGGAGTCATAACTATCTCGTACTTATCGAACGACAGCTTTACGCCTTCGGTTACGCTTTTGCCGTACCGCACCTTAAGATCGTTCGCTTCGTTTTCGTAACCGCCTTCGCTTTCCGAAAGCGCGTTGCTTTTATCGCGCACCACGCCGCTTTCGTCAACGTACTTTATATTCTCGTAAAACAGATAAAGCGACCTGCTACCGTCGCCGTTCAGAAATACCGCGGTATTGAGATCGCTTTCCTCATCATACATACGCTTTACGTGACCTTTGCCAAAAGCGGTTTCATAATCCATTGTCGCGGGTATCTCTTCTTTGCATAATTCTATTATCTCCGGGGCGGAAGTTTCCTCGGCGTTGATCGCCGTAAGCCCATAGGTGATAACGAGTGACGACATGAAACATACTGCCAGAATAATGGACAAAACGATTTTTAAAAGCTTCACTTGAGACCTCCGTATTAAAATATTTCGGGTTTTTATAATTACACGTATAAAGTATAACATCAAATCACATAAAAGTCATTTATGTAAATTTACAAATTTGTCAGGTAAAATTTGTGAAATTAAACATCTTTGCTTATGATTGAAGGCGTTACACCCCTTTGCCCGTTTTGCCTGCGTTGAAATCAATGTAATGAAAAAACGAAAGCCGCGGCGCAAACAATATAAGACAGAAAATCGCGCAAACGAGTTTTATATTGACAAAACGTTGTTTTTCAAATATAATTTCATCAAGAAACGGAGTTGAAAGAAATGATAGTCGCCGTGACCGGCTCCAGGTCGATCAAAAGCTTTGAAATAGACAAATTCATACCGCCCGATACCGAGCTTATCATTACCGGCGGCGCTGAGGGCATCGACGCCATAGCGGAAAAATTCGCCGACAGGAAGGGCATAAAAAAGCTTGTCATTTATCCCGATTACGAGCTTTACGGCAAGAGCGCGCCGCTTATCCGCGACAAGCTTATCGTCGACCGCGCCGACCTTGTTATCGCGATCTGGGACGGCGAATCCGGCGGGACCGGCTATACGATCTCCTACGCCAAACGGCGGGGAGTCCCCACTCAGGTCTATATCGTTTAAAGCGAGCCTTGAACGGCTTGCTTTTCTTTTAGTATTTTGACCAGCCTGCTGGTGCCGAGGCGTGAAGCGCCGAGGTTTATGAACCTTTCGGCGTCCTCGAAGGACGAAATGCCGCCCGCGGCTTTGACAAGAAGCCCGTCAGGCGCGTGTTTTGCAAGCAGTTCGACGTCGTGATCCGTGGCGCCGTATTTCGAAAAACCGGTGGAGGTCTTTATATAATCCGCTCCGGCTTCGGCGACGACGCGGCACATTTCGATCTTCTCTGCGTCTTCGAGCAAACAGGTCTCGATAATGACTTTCAAAATCTTCCCTTCGCATTCGCGGCGGATCGCCTTGACCTCGGAAAGGGCTTTCCCGTAATCCCCGCTTTTTATCATGCCGACGTTCGCCACTGTATCGATCTCCGAAGCGCCTTCTGCGACGGCGATCGCGGTCTCGCGGCATTTTGCCGCCGTAGTGTTATAACCGTTCGGAAAACCGATCACGGTGCAGACCGGCAACCGTCCGCCAAGGTATTCGCTTGCGGTCCTGACGAAGCAGGGCGGGATACAGACCGAGGCGACGCCGAAACGCAGACCGTCGTCGCATACGGTCAGAATATCCCTCTCGCCGGCGGTAACGGCGAGCAGAGTGTGATCGCATTTTGAAAGAATATCTTTGATCTCCATTATTGATTATCCTCCGCTTTCCCGGTTTTTCTGCCGTTAAGGAGCAGTCTTAAAGCGTTCATCACGGCTATCACTGCGACTCCGACGTCGCCGAACACTGCAAGCCACATCCCGGTCACGCCGAGCGCGCCGGTTATCATGACCGCAAGTTTGAAAGCGATCGAGAACCAGATATTGAACCTGACCGCCGCCATAATGCGTTTTGAAAGCTTGATCGCCGCCGGGACTTTAAGGATATTGTCGTCCATTATCACGACGTCGGCGGTGTCTATAGCGGCGTCGCTGCCGGAGACGCCCATCGCGAACCCCGCGTCGGCGCTTACTATCGCCGGTGCGTCGTTTATGCCGTCGCCGACGAAAACCGTCTTGCGCTTGCCTCCGCTCATCTCGCGGACGCGATCGGCTTTATCGCCGGGCAGCAGCGAATCGTGTATCTCGTCGATCCCGACTTCTTTCGCGACTTCGTTCGCGGAGGCGGCGACGTCGCCGGTGAGCATGACCGTCTTATAAACGCCGAGCTTTTTGAGTTCGGCAACCGCGACCGGAGATTCCGGCTTGATCTTATCCTTTATAACTATATGACCGAGATACTGCCCGTCAACCGAGACGTGGACGACGGTCCCGTTTTCGCCGCACTCGTCGCAATGAAGCGATTCGCAGCCCACGAGCGAGGCGTTTCCTGCGAGCACCTTCTTGCCGTCGATGACCGCCTCGATTCCCTTGCCGGTGATCTCGTTCATCGAGGAGATGCGGCTTTTGTCGATATGACCGCCGTGCGCGCGTACTATCGAGGAGGCTATCGGGTGGTCGGAATAGGATTCCGCGCAGGCGGCTATATCAAGCAGTTCGGAAGGATCGGCGACGCTTGTATGGACCGCCTCCACGCTGAAACTGCCTTTCGTGAGGGTGCCGGTCTTGTCGAATACGACGGTCCCGGTCTTCGCGAGCGATTCGATGCTGTTGGAGCCTTTGATGAGTATGCCTCTGCGCGAAGCCGCGCCGATACCGCAGAAGAAGCACAGCGGAACGGAGATAACGAGCGCGCAGGGACAGGAAACGACTAAAAACATCAACGCCCTGCGGAGCCATTCGGCGAATACCTGCCCGAAGAACAGCGGCGGCAAAGCGGCGACGAGTACCGCGGCGACGACAACGGCCGGGGTGTATATCTTCGCGAACTTGCGGACGATGCCTTCGGCGCGCGCCTTGTTCTGTTCCGCCTTTTCGGTCATTTCAAGTATCTTCGCGACGGTGCTTTCGCCGTAAGTGCCCGACGCCTTTACGGTTATCACGCCGGTTAGGTTCACACAGCCGCTTATGACGTTTTCGCTTTCCGAGACTTCTTTGGGGAGCGATTCACCTGTCAGCGCGGAGGTGTTTAAGGTCGTGCTTCCCGAAACTATCACGCCGTCGAGCGGGATCCTTTCGCCGGGGCGTACGATTATAAGCTCGCCTGCGGCGACCTCCTCCGGAGCGACGGTCACTTCGTTCCCGTCACGCAGCACGTGAGCGCAGTCGGGTTTGATGCTCATAAGCGATTTTACAGAATCGCGGCTCTTGTCGACGGCGATGTCCTGCAAAAGCTCGCCGACCTGATAGAACAGCATAACGGCGACGGCTTCCGGGTATTCCCCGATAAAGAACGCGCCGACGGAGGCGATGACCATCAGGAAATGCTCGTCGAGCAGTTCGAGGTGTATTATGCCTTTGAGCGCCTCCCATATCACGTCGTAACCGATGAAAACAAAGGGAACGGCGTACATTATTATATTGATCCATCTTTCCTCAACGGGAACCGTCTTTTGCGTTATAACCGCGGCGACGAGCAGTATACCCGCGATAAGGCAGCGGATCAAGCCTTTCCGGTGCTCGTCTTCCAGAGATTTAAAGAATCTTATCATTTTTACTCACCTTCCGTAAGATGTTCGTAACCCTGCCCGATTATCGAGCGGACGTGGTCGTCCATTAAATAATATACGTTCATCTTGCCTTCCCTGCGGCTGCCGATCAGCTTCGCGTCCTTTAATATACGCAGCTGATGCGAAACGGCGGACTGCTCCATTCCAAGAAGGTTCGTGATCTCGAGCACACAGAGATCGCGCTCGAAAAGCGAGAAGAGTATCTTTATCCGCGTGGTGTCGCCGAAAAGCTTGAAAAGATCGCCGAGATCGCACAAAAGCGAATCCTGCGGCATAAGATCCTTTACCTCTTTCAGCGAAACATCGTGGTCGTGTTTATCCGAAGTGCAGTTCTTTTTCATGATGAACGTCCTTTCATATGATTTGTCGTTCATATGATATCGCATTCATTTTTATTTGTCAATACTTTTTTCAAAAAAATAAAACGGCCGCCCTTCCGGACAGCCGTAAAGTTTTCAGTATGAAACTATACCTCGACGACGGTATAGCTGCCGTTGCCTTTGAACCCATTGAAATCGAAGTCGCATCCCGTGACGCTTGAAGAAGGCACCCAGAACACGGTCTTTGCGGCGATGCCGGAAGAAACGGCGAAGCGGAGGCTTATGACGACGTCGCCGTTATTCTTTGCGGTATCGTTACCTGCGGTCATGATCTTGACGAGTATATAGCCGTCTTTAAGGATCGACATCGATTCCCAGCCGCCCTTTTCGCCGGGATACACGGAGTAATTCTCAATAAGGAAGATGCCGTTGTCGTCGATATCGGCTTCGGGATCATATATGAGATTGAAGGATTTATCGTAGTGCAGTTCGAATTCCGAAAGGACGAGATCGTTCGCGGTGATGTCGTTCAGGCTGACGGTAAGAAGGACTATCCCGTCGCTTTCGACCTTTGAATCGAGGACGACGTTATATTTCGCGTCGGCGTTGTCTTTTCCGACAAGTTCGGCGTAAGCGTCGGTGAAATCGCCCGACTCGACTCCGGATACGTCGGCAGAAACGTCGCCGCTTTTTTCTTCTACGGATCCGTCGGTGACGGAGGATGCTTCGGAATTGCCGCCCGGCTTTTTGCAGGAAGAAAGCGCCATGCAGGAAAGGACGAGTATGACGGCAAGCGCGGAAATCAGTATTTTTTTCATCACGGGACCTCGGTTTTGCAGTCTTTTCATATTTTCAAACGTATTATAAACGCTTTTAAACCGCCAGTCAAGTGTTTTATATAAACGAATGAAAGGATTTGATATTTTTTGAAAAAAACGCTTGACATAACGCGCTTTGCGGTGTATAATGGCTTCACCTCTGTGTGCGAGGGCTTTTTTGTTGTGCTCCCGGTTTCCGATTTCCGCCGTGAGCGACAACAAATTTCGCACAAAACAGAGGGAGGTAACAAAATATGGAGGTGCCGAAAAAATG
>JAGAAM010000041.1 GCA_017615235.1 Clostridia bacterium | reverse complement strand
GGCGAACCGTCGAACTCGCTGTTTTTAAGCGCGTTCAAAGAAGCCCTGCGGCCTATCTCGAAACTCGATACCGTGCCGGGAAAGATAATTATTCCGCGGAGAGCGACGGTGTTCATGAGAACGGTCCCGGTCTCTCCGTCTTTTTCGACTAATTCAGCTTTATATGCCATAATTCTCCGTTATTTGCCGAGCGCCGCCGCCCCGATTATTCCGGCGTCGTTGCCAAGCTCGGCGATCTTTATCAAAGTCTTTTTATCGCTGTGGCGCGAGTACTGTTCGCGCTCGACGATCTCCCTTAAAGGAGCAAGCAGCGTTTCGCCTTCTTTGCTGATGCCGCCGCCGATACTCAATACCTCCGGCTGGAATATATTGATGAAATCGACGATACCGCAGGCGAGATAGCTTACGTATTCTTTGACGACTTCTTTGCCGGTCTTATCGCCGGCGCGCTGCGCGTCGAACGCCGTTTTTCCGTCAACTTTATCAATATCGCCTCCGCAGAGTTCCCAAAGCTTGCTCGATCTGTCTTTTATCATATACTCTTTGGTGAGGTTAATAAGCCCCGTCGCGGACGCGTAGCATTCAAGACAGCCGTGCCTTCCGCAGGTACATTCCATTCCGTCTTTTACTATTACGGTATGTCCGAGCTCGCCGCCGGAAAAATTGAAGCCGGTATAGACTTTTCCGTCAATGATGATGCCGCCGCCGACGCCGGTCCCGAGCGTTACGAACAGCGAATCTTTATAGCCCTTCGCGGCGCCGAAGATCGCCTCGCCTTTAGCTGCGGCGTTGGCGTCGTTTTCAATATAGACCTTTTTGAGTCCGGTCTTTTCTATAAGCTTTGCCGCAACGGGATAGTTAAGGAACGGAAGCGTTGAAGCGTAGATGATTATCCCGCGTTCGCTGTCGGCGCTGCCGGGCGAAGCGATGCCCGCGTATTCGATATCCGAAACTTTCAGTCCGGCTTTCGCTATCACGTCAAGACAAAGTTTTGCCATATCGTTTATGATCCTGTCGCCGTCCTCTGTGCGGACGGTGGGACAGGTGTCTTTTACCAGGATTTTGCCGTCATCGTTGCAGATACCGGCTTTTATCGACATACCGCCGAGGTCTATTCCGAGATAATACATTTTTATTCCTCCGTTTTGTTCTGTTTGTGAAGTCTTTCTTCAAATTCTTTCGCGGTATTGTAGCCCATCTTTTTCTGGCGGTTGTTCATTGCGGCTATCTCGATTATCACCGCAAGGTTTCTGCCGGGTTTGACGGGAACGGTTATCGACGGGATCTTTATGCCCAGGATCTCGGTATATTCGATCTCGAGCCCGAAACGGTCGTACATCTTGCCGTTTTCCCAGTTCTCGAAATTGATGACCATATCGATCTTTTCGGATTCTTTGACGGAACCCATACCGAATATACGCCTTACGTCGACTATACCGATACCGCGAAGCTCGATGTAGTGTTTTATAAGATCGGGAGCGGACCCTACAAGCGTGATCGCCGAAACTTTCTTTATAACTACCGCGTCGTCGGCGATAAGCCGATGACCCCTTTTTACAAGCTCGATAGCGGTCTCGCTCTTGCCGATGCCGCTGTCGCCGAGTATAAGGATACCTTCGCCGTATACTTCGACAAGAACGCCGTGCATGGTCACCCGTTCTGCAAGTTCGACGCTTAAGAACGAGATCATAGCCGACATCATTTCGGAAGTGGTTTTCTGCGAGCGCAAAAGCGGAGTGCCGGAATTCGCCGCTTCTTCGTAAAGTTCCGGGAATATCTCAAGGCCGTAGGTGACGATAACGGCTTTGACTTTATACGAGAAGAATTCCTTTAAAGACTCCCTGCGTTTTTCGGGATCGAGCGAACCGAGATAACTGTGCTCCATGTTGCCGATAAGCTGTATGCGCTCGTTTTCAAAGTCTTTAAAAAACCCGGCAAGGGGAAGCCCCGGGCGGTTGATGTCAGACCTCGATATCATTATCTGATCGTAACCGTCAGGTACGACGACTGTTTCAAGTCCGTGGATCTCGGCAAGGCGTGACAGTTTTATCGAATATACTTTGCTTTCCATACTTAACAGGCTTCCTCCTTTTCGGCAGTCGTCTCTGCGTCGTCTTCGACTTCGGAATTATGATTCGGGTCAAGGATCTTCAAGCCTTTTCTCGTCGAGAAAAAGACCTCGAGGTTTATCGCTCCGAAAGCGGAACAGATTGCTGCGATGGGCGCGGTTACGGCGATAACGATCAAAGCGTGATCCGGCGTTTCGTATCCTACGCTTCCAAGGTAGTGTACAGCATGGATCTGATAACCGGTAACGAGGCAGAACACAAGCGCAAAAAACAGGAAATACAGTGCGCGGATAATATACGGTCGGGGGTTGTTTTTGTATTTCGACGCGTTGATACTGAGCGAATCGAGAGCGTCTTTATCCTCGGATACCAAATAAGCCCATTGACCGGAAGTGACGGCGGGGCGGATCCCCAGCGGTTCCAACTGTTTGAAGAATTCATCGGCTTGTTCGCTTTTGCAGGATACGTCAAGATTTAGCGTCGAATAGTAATACCGTTTATCTTCTTCGGTCTCGAAGTAATACTTCGAATCGCGGATCTTTGTAAGAAGATAACCCTGCTCGCCTAAAGAGCAAAGCCATTTTTCCTCGTTGTATTTTGAATAAAAGAGTTTGAAAACAGTTTTTTCCATGTATCCATTCCCCCATTTAGTGTATTATATAATAGTTAAAGCGAAATGTCAATCGCGGTAATTGAAATTAGCAATAATTCTCATAAGTAATAAATAATTTGAAAATTAGAAAGTAAATCTCTTGAAAAGTCCGATACTTTATGGTATAATCAGCAACGTGAGATATGAAATATGGTCATACCAACCGGGGAGTCAGCGGTGCCCTGTCGCCTGCAATCCGCTACAGCAGGGGTGGAATGCCATGCAGAGGGCAATGCTTGTGCTGCTGCGATCCGGATGCCTTGTTGATAAACGGGTTCCAGCGCAATTCGCGACTGTGAAATATGTCAGGTGGGGAACCAAGCAGCATTAAACAGCGTCTGCGGATGTGCCGCGGGAGTGCCTGTTTTGAGAGGGATCCCTTTCTTCCGGGTGTAAGTATTGTTCGATCTTGGATGTATGGCCATATTTCGTATCTCAATTTAATAATTGCTCCGGAGTGAAAGTGATGTATCTTTCCCTTTACCGCAAATGGCGACCCCGCACTTTCGACGAGATGTGCGGACAGGAACACATTACTTCAATACTGAAAAAGCAATGCGCGACCGGCAAGGTATCACACGCATACCTTTTTTGCGGTACCCGCGGCACAGGCAAGACCTCATCCGCGAAGATACTCGCTAAAGCCGTCAACTGCGAACATCCGATCGACGGAAACCCCTGCAACGAATGCGAATCCTGCCGCTCGATCGATAACGGCAGCGCGACCGACGTGCTTGAGATCGACGCCGCAAGCAACAACCGCGTCGACAACGTGCGCGACCTGCGCGACGAAGTGGTTTATCCTCCGTCCGTGCTCAAAAAACGCGTTTATATCATAGACGAAGTACATATGCTTACCGACAGCGCCTTCAACGCGCTGCTCAAAACGCTTGAGGAACCGCCTGAATACGTCGTTTTCATACTGGCTACGACCGAGCTGAACGAGCTTCCTCCGACGATCATCTCCCGCTGTCTGCGATTTGATTTTTCACGTATAGACACCGCTTCTGTAAAAAAGCGCATAGAATACGTTGCGGCTCAGGAAAATATCAAAGCCGAAGACGACGCGCTTCAACTCATCGCTGCGCTTGCAGACGGATCGCTACGCGACGGTCTTTCGCTTTTAGAAGCGGTTACAAACGGCAGCGAAGGAAAGATCACCCGAAAAGACGTTCAGCGCGTACTCGGCATTGCCGGCGACGATACGGTTTATTCGATACTTCATTCCATCGCGGTATGCGATATTCCGGCTGCGGTCGCCGCCGTAGAAGAAGTTCACAGGTCTTCAAAAGACGTTTCTGTGTTCATAAACGATATCGCAATCGCTGTACGTGACATCATTATCGAAAAACAGCTGGCAAAAGCCGGAAAACACGGCGAACTGCGCGATGCGTTCAAACCGCTCATCGATGAACTGACGGTAGAAAAACTGTTTTATATAAGCAATATCCTTGAGGATACGCAAAACAGGATATCGAAGTATTCGCTGAACAAGAACACAGTCCTGGAACTTGCCGTAATAAGGATGTGCGACACTTCCCTTTCCGATTCTCCGAAGGCACTTGCCGCAAGGGTATCTGAACTTGAAAGAAAGATCGCGGTAATGTCGGTAATGGGCGTTGACTCCGCACCGCAGGAAGTAATCGCCGACAAGCCTGCCGAAGAACCTGTTATTATCCCGTCAGTACAGAAAGAAACACCGGTCAAAAACTGCGAAAGCGCTGTAAGATTTGACCGCATCGACGAAGTGCTTGATTTCCTGCCGGGTTATCCTACGCTGGGATCCTATTTCAAAGACGCAGAAATCACCGAAAACGGCGACACTTTCGTTATAAAAGCCGACGCTTATTCGGTCGATATGATAAAGACCGATATATCCGAACAGGAACTTTCTTCCGCGTTTTCGGCGATATGCGGAAGAAAAGTTAAAATAGACTATGAGATTCAGGACAAT
>JAGAAM010000040.1 GCA_017615235.1 Clostridia bacterium | reverse complement strand
TCCATAACGTCCTGATAGTACTCGTCGAACGAGTCGCCTGCGGAACCGGAGCCCAACGAAAGGTTGGCTGCGGAAGCGCCGAGGACGATCGCGTCTTCGACAGCGGCGAAGTAGTCGGAATCGTAAGCGCCGCCGTTGTTGCCGAAGACCTTCATGGCGAGTATCTGCGCGTCGGGCGCTTCGCCCTGAGTCAATACTTCAGCGAGAGCGTCGACGTATTCGCCGTCCTTTTTGACAAAGCGGTTCGCAGCGGCGATACCGGCAACGTGGGAGCCGTGTTCGCCCTGATCGTCGTTATCGTGAGTGACGTCGTAGTTATCGTCGCAATAGTTGTACCCGAAAGGAGCTTTGCTGTTAATGTAAAGCTTTCTCGCGGTGACCGAATTGTTGCGGTCGTAAACGTTGAGGGATTTCAGGACTGCGGCGATATCGTCCTTGGTAAGAAGATCGAATTCGCCCTGAAGAGTGGAAATGGCATATTCGAAAGCGCCGGGATCGAAAGACCTGTGGTCGGTATCAAGACCGGTATCTATGATGGCGACGATCTGGCCTGCGCCGGTATAATCGCCCCAGACGAAGGTCGCACCGGTCATTTCGGTCGCGCCTATATTCGCAGGTTTGTCGGATTCTTCCGCCTTCTGAGGCTCATAACGGTTCTCGACGAGGACCTTTCTGACGCCGGGAACGTTCGCGATGGCGCCGATCCTGCCGTACTTCACGTTCGCGGAGATGACGTTCGCGGCAAGGGTGAGGTGCCATACGACGTCAAGTTCTTCGCCGTCCAAAGCGAGAGCGGAAATACGTTGTGCAAGAGAATCCTGCTTGGTTCTCAAGCTTGCGCGATATGACATTGCGTTTGCATTCGCGGCGATGCCTTCGGTCGGGAATTTTGTGATCGTGGCAGCGTCATCGAGAACTATCGAAACACGGACCGTTTCGTCCGCCGAATAGATCTCGTCAAGATCTTCAAGCCCGGCCGATCCCCTGCGGGGAGCAGACACCGAGCTGTCGTCCGTCTTTGTAAAGGAAACGGACTTCCATCCGCTCTGCGATGCGTTTCCGACGGCGAAGCAGGGCGTGACCATTGCCATCGCAAGGAATACGACGAGAAGAACGGAGAGTGAGCTTCTGAAAAACTTACTCATTTCTTATTTTCTCCTTTCGGTTTCCCGAATTATAGTTTAATGAAAAAAACTATTCATTGTATTATAACTTAAAAGATTCCTTTTTGCAATATAAAAATAGCAAAAACCGCTATTTTATTTTGATAATATAGTAAAATAATATCATGACAGCAAAAATTCCCGGATGTGTCCGGCACATCCGGGAAAAAGCGGTATCATTCTTTGATCGAATCGAGCGCTTTGAGGAATTTTCTGATCTCGCTTACCGTGTTCGATCTTCCGGGCGAGATCCGAACTCCGCCGGTCTCGGCGGTGCCGAGCGTGAAGTGAGCCGAAGGGGCGCAGTGATACCCCGCGCGAAGCGCAAATCCGCGGTCGCTAAGCTCCGCGCAGAGTTCCTCGCAGTCGAAGCCTTTTTTGTTGAAAAGCAGCACCGGAACGTAACCGTCAAAATTATCGCCGCCGGGAGCGCCGCAAAGCTCGATCCCGGGCAGACGGCGCATTTCCTCCGTGAGGTATCTGAAAATCTCCTTTTCCCTCTCCGGATAAGAAAAGCCGTCGATAGCGGCGGAAAGCCCGGCGATGCCGCAGACGTTCTGAGTGCCGGGCTCCAGCCGTTCCGGAAAAGTTTCCGGCATATCGCGCGATTTGGAATCGGTGCCGGTCCCGCCTTCCAAAAGCGTTTCGATACATACCGGGGAATCCGGGTTGATTATCAGCGCGCCGATCCCGGTCGGGCCGTAAAGCCCTTTGTGTCCGGGAATGCACATAACGTCGACTCCGAGCCCGGTCACGGTGAACGGTATATGCCCGGCGGTCTGCGAGGCGTCGAGGATGAAAACGCAGTCGGACGGCGCTTCGCGGCGCAATGCTTTTATCGGCAGTATCCTGCCGCAGACGTTCGATGCGTGCGTGATCACCGCGTTCGTCGCGCTGCGTGCGGCGACGGAGAAGTTATAAAGCGTTTCGTGATCGTCGTTGATTTCAACGCGGAACTGGCGCATCACCGTCTTTCCGCTTTTACGCAAAGCGTTCACCGGGCGGATCACCGAGTTGTGTTCAAGCGAGGAAACGACCGTCACGCCGCCGTCGCGGTTGGTCCCTTTTATCGCCATATTCAGCGCCGCCGTCGCGCCGGAGGTGAATACGACCAGTTCCGGCCTCGTGCCGAACATCTCCGCAAGCTTTTTCCGGCAATCGTAAACCGTCTCCGCGGCGCGCACCGAATAGGCGTGCCCTCCCCTGCCCGGATTGCCGCAGTTTTTAAGCGCGTCCGCCATCGCTTTCCCGACGGACGTACTTTTCGGCATACCGGTGGCGGCGTTGTCGAGATATATCATTTTTCGTCCACGCTCCCTAAGACCGGCACCCCCTCCGAGGCGAGAAGCGCCTGCGCGGCGGAGAGGAGCGCGGGATCGAGACTTAATCCGTATCCGCAGCCGCGAACGCTTTTTACCGCGCGGGAGCGCACTATTTCGGCGCGGATGCCGTGCCCGGCGAGGATATCGCGGGCTTTGAGCGCGTAGGTTATCGATGACAGGACTATCGTTTTTTTCATTTCTTTTCACTCCCTGATATAATAATATGAATCCGGTTCTTCGCGTGATACGGTGTTGCTAACTGTCACTTTACACTTATCGGGAAATGTGATATAATGAAAAAAAGCATTGTTAAAGGAGAAGGCAACATGAAAAACCGTATAAAGGCGTTCGCGCTCGCGGTGTTGCTGCTTGTCATCACGGCGGCCCTGGCGGGATGCGGCGATCCCGACAATCCGCTGCCCGAAAGCACGGAGGAACCCGAAAGCAACGAAATAAGCGTTCCCGAAGAAAGCGCAGAAGAAAGCCAAGCCGGAGAAGATGATTCCGCTGACGTATCCGATCCGTCTCCCGCGGGGGATGACGATACGGGATTCGTGACCGTTTACTCACCAGATACGAAAAAAGTATCATTCTTGGAAGATGAGATCTCCGTTGTTATTATTACGGACACTCCGCTGGGAGATTACTGTTTGAACTTTTTATTCACCGAAGACCTCTCGATGATGACCTATTCGAACGGATACTTGTTTTCAAGCAAATTACCGGAATGGGTGGAAATCGCGGTGGAATACGACGGCAACGGCAACGCGACGTCGTTTTCTCAGATTATAGGCGGCGAGAAACAACCCGCTTTCGCGGAATACGGATACGACGAAAAAGGCAGGATCGTTTCGATAAAGCACAGCGACGATAAACTCGGAAGCGCAGAATTCCGCGTTTCTTATCCCGGCGACGGAAGCATGGCCGTTTCTCCCGAAATCCTGACGGACGGGAACAAAGAAATGACGCTTTACGGACTCGAGGCGTACGATACCTTCGTTATGGCGGATCATCCGTTCACGGCGGAGACGTTTGAAAACGTGATCGACGGCGAGACCGTAAAGGGCTTCAGCGTTGATACAAGCGTTTACACTTACGTCAAGATGACCGAAAAGGAATCACGGCTCTACCGCATCGCGCTGCTCGTAGATTACGCCTTTAAAGTTCACGCGCACTTCTGGCGCGGTTTCTTCTGGGACGGACAGGTATAAAAGCCGCATAATAAAGCCCGCAGGATACGTCCTGCGGGTTTTTGCCGTTATTTGTCAATAATACAGTTCTTCGTAGACCTCTTTTATCCTGTTGACCTTTTCGACGTAATTCGAAGTCTCTTCGATCGGGATGTATTTAAGGGTCGTGCCGTCGTCGGAATAGCGGCTGTCTTTAAGCCAGTTGCCTACCCTGCCGTGACCGGCGTTGAATCCCGCAAGCGCGGTATCCCAGGAAACGCCGCCGAAGCGGTTGTAAAGGTGGTGGAGATAATAAACGCCGTAGCGTATATTCGTCTCCGGATCGGAGATCATATCCGGCTGTTCCTCGACCTTCATAAGCCGCGAAAGCCAGGAAAAAGTGTCCGGCATGAGCTGCATGAGTCCGATCGCGCCCACGCGGGACACCGCGTCGGCTTTGAAATTGCTCTCGGTCTTTATCACCGCGTAGACGAGCGGTTCCGGCACGTCGTATTCGGCGCAGTATTTCCCGACGTACTCGGAATACTCGCGCGGGTAGCTTTGCTTTTTTACCTCCGGAACGACGGCGAACAGCACTGTGCATATTATCGCAGCCAGCACGACGATAACGGAAACGGTTATCAGAAACGCTTTCAAATCATATCCTCCGCAATATCCTCCGCGACCGAAGCGGCGGCGGCGACGAAATCGTCAAGTCCCGAATCGTTATATAAAAGTATATCGCTGTTTTCGATAAGAAATCCGTCGGACTTCTGGCTGTCGATCCTGGCGCGCGCCTTTTCGGCGGTAAGCCCGTCGCGCTGCATTACCCGGGCGACGCAGTCGTCGTACGGCGCGATGACCGAGATCACGGTATCACAGATCTTATCGAGCCCGCTTTCGAAAAGCGTCGGCGCGTCGAGTATGACGGTCGCGCCGCTGTCGAAGGTTTCGAGCATAGCGAACAGTTTTTCGGTAATATGCCGGTGGGTTATCGAGTTGAGCAGATCGAGCTTCGATCTGTCTGAAAAGACGATCTTCGACATTGTTTTGCGGTCGAGACCGCCTTTTTCGTTGACTATTTCCCTGCCGAAGGCGGTTACAAGCTCCTCCATGCAGGGCGAAGGGCCGTCTACGAGCGAGGCGTACAGCCGATCGCAATCAATGACGGTAAGCCCCTTTTTTGCCGCTTCGGAAGCGAAAACGCTTTTTCCGCTGCCGCTTTTTCCGCAAAGACCTATCAGCCGCATCGTCCTATGACCTCCTCGATCTTTTCACGCCCGAACGCTCCCTGGCGCAGTATCTTCGGCTCGCCGGAAAGCGAAACGATGGTGGATTCGAGCGAATATTCACATTTCCCGCCGTCGAGCACGACATCGGCGTATTCCGCCACTCCGTCGAGCATTTCCG
>JAGAAM010000039.1 GCA_017615235.1 Clostridia bacterium | reverse complement strand
TCGGAGATATCGTCGCCGCGGACTATCGATTCGTAGGTCTTGACGCGGCCCACGACGTCGTCCGATTTGACGGTAAGTATTTCTTGTAAGATATGCGCCGCGCCGTAAGCCTCGAGCGCCCAGACTTCCATTTCGCCGAAACGCTGACCGCCGAACTGCGCTTTGCCGCCCAGAGGCTGCTGGGTAACGAGCGAGTAGGGACCGGTGGAGCGTGCGTGGATCTTGTCGTCGACAAGGTGATGCAGCTTGAGGAAGTACATGTAACCGACGGTAACGGGGTTGTCGAACGGCTGGCCGGTACGTCCGTCGTAGAGCACCGTCTTGCCGTCAACGACTTTAACGAGGTTCTGTTCGCGTATCGCGTTGAATTCTTCGCGGTTTTCGGAAATCCATTCCGCGGGTATCTTTTCGATGTGCTTGTCGCCCGTGGCTTCGTCGATAACTTCTTTATAGAGCGCCTTGCCTTCCGCGGTCTCGTCGTAGCGAAGGTCGCGGTAGATGTTGGCTTTGGAAAGACATTCTTCTATGTCCTTTTCGTTCGCGCCGTCGAACACCGGGGTCATAACCTTCCAGCCGAGCGCTTTTGCCGCACGTCCGAGGTGGACTTCGAGCACCTGACCGATATTCATACGGGAGGGAACGCCCAGCGGGTTAAGGACTATGTCCAGCGGAGTGCCGTCGGGCAGGAAGGGCATATCCTCGCTGGGGAGTATGCGGGAAATAACGCCTTTGTTACCGTGGCGCCCCGCCATTTTATCGCCGACGGAGATCTTTCTCTTCTGGGCGATATATACTCTGGCGACTTTGATAACGCCGGGGCCGAGCACGTCGCAATCGTCGCGGCTGAACACCTGAACGTCGACGACTATGCCGGATTCGCCGTGCGGCAGTTTGAGCGAAGTATCGCGCACTTCGCGCGCTTTTTCGCCGAATATGGCGCGCAGCAGGCGTTCTTCGGCGGTAAGTTCGGTTTCGCCCTTGGGCGTAACCTTACCGACGAGTATATCGCCGGAATGGACTTCCGCGCCGATGCGTACGATACCGTCGGCGTCGAGATCTTTAAGCGCGTCGTCGCCGAGGTTGGGCAGTTCGCGCGTGATCTCTTCGGGTCCGAGCTTGGTATCGCGGGATTCGCAGTAATACTCTTCTATATGGATGGAAGTGTAGATATCGTCCCTTACAAGACGTTCGTTCAGCAGGACGGCGTCTTCGTAGTTATAGCCTTCCCAGGTCATGAACCCTATCAGCACGTTTTTACCGAGCGAGATCTCGCCGTGATCGGTCGCGGGACCGTCGGCAATAACGTCGCCCTGCTTCACGCGTTCGCCCTTTTCGACTATCGGGCGCTGGTTCACGCAGGTACCCTGGTTGCTGCGTTTGAATTTAATAAGTTCGTAAACGTCGGCGGCGCCGCTGTCGGTACGGACCACCACGCAGTCGGAAGTAACGCTTTCGACGATGCCGTCGTTGCGGCAGATAACCAGAACGCCGCTGTCGTAAGCCGCCTTGTATTCCATACCGGTGGCGATGATCGGCGCTTCGTTTATCATAAGCGGAACAGCCTGTTTCTGCATGTTCGAGCCCATCAGCGCACGGGTGTTGTCGTCGTTTTCAAGGAACGGGATCATCGCGGTGGCGACCGAAACGACCATCTTGGGCGAAACGTCCATAAGGTCGATCTTCGCCGCTTCGAATTCCAGGATTTCGTCCCTGCGGCGGGCGACGACTTTGCGGTTGAGGAAGTGCCCGTCTTCGCTTATCGGCTCGTTCGCCGTGGCGACGACGAATTCATCCTCCGCGTCGGCGGTGAGATAAACGGTATCTTTGGTAACGATGCCGTTGCGGACGATGCGGTAAGGCGCTTCGATAAATCCGAACTTGTTCACGCGCGCGTAGGTCGCGAGCGAGGTGATAAGTCCGATATTCGGGCCTTCAGGCGTTTCTATCGGGCACATGCGCCCGTAATGGGTGTAGTGGACGTCGCGGACTTCAAAGCTTGCCCTGTCGCGGGAAAGACCGCCGGGACCGAGCGCGGAAAGCCTGCGCTTATGCGTGATCTCGGAAAGCGGGTTCGCCTGGTCCATAAACTGCGAAAGCGGGCTGGAACCGAAGAAATCGCGTATCGCCGAAACTATCGGGCGGATGTTGATGAGCGACTGAGGCGTGATCGCGTCGATATCCTGAGTCGTCATTTTTTCTTTTACTATCTTATCCATCCTCGAAAAACCGATGCGCAGCTGGTTGAGCAGCAGTTCGCCCACGGAGCGCAGGCGGCGGTTGCCGAGGTGGTCGATATCGTCGGTCGTGCCGACGAAATGGGTAAGACAGATCATATAGTTCACCGAAGCCATTATGTCGTCAACGGTGATGTGTTTGGGCACAAGTTCATCGCGGGCTTTATTCAGCTCGCGTATGAATTCCTCTTTGTCGCTCAGACCGACCTCGCCTATAATGCGCATCAGCGGGTCGATAGCGACGTATTCGTCGAACCCTAGTTCTTCGGCGGAGATGCCGGTAACCGCGGAAGCGTCCACCATTTTGTTGGAGAACACTTTGACTTCGACTTCTTTATCTTCTTCCTCGCAGGTGAGATATACTTCATATATCCCGGCCTTCTCGATAGCGTCGGCCTCCGAGCGGGAGAGCTTCCTGCCCGCCTCGTAAATGACTTCGCCGGTAACGGGACTTACCGCGTCGCGGGCGAGAGTGTGGCCGCAGATACGCTTGCCGAGCGCGAGTTTTTTGTTGAATTTATACCTGCCGACGGGCGAGATATCGTATCTCTTGTCGTCGAAGAACAGGTTGCTTATAAGGATCTGCGCGCTTTCCACTATAGGCGGATCGCCGGGGCGGAGTTTGCGGTAGATCTCTTTAAGCGCTTCGTCAACGGGATTGGTCATACCGCCGGCCTGGATTACCCTGTCGACCTCCTGAAGGATGGTATCCTTTTCGAAGGTGGCTTTGAGCAGCGGTTCGTCGCCGAATTTCTGCAGAATAGATTCGTTGCTGCCGAGCCCGAACGCGCGCAGCAGCACGGTGATCGGGATCTTGCGGTTTTTATCTATACGTACGTAGAATACGTCGGAGTTATCGGATTCGTATTCCAGCCACGCGCCCCTGCTGGGGATAACGGTGGCGGCAAAAAGACGCTTGCCGGATTTATCGTCGATCGGTTCGTAATAGATGCCGGGCGAGCGGACGATCTGCGAAACGACAACGCGTTCGGCGCCGTTGATGATAAAGGTGCCGCTTGCGGTCATAAGCGGGAAATCGCCCATATAGATCTCCTGCTCTTTGACCTCGTTGGTCGTTTTATTCGTAAGCCTAACGGTTACTTTGAAGGGGGTGGCGTAGTTCAGATCGCGGGCTTTGCATTCCTCGATACTGTACTTCGGCGCTTCGTCGAGCGAATAATCGATAAACTCGATAAGGAGCTGCCCGGAATAGTCCGCCATGGGCGAAATATCCTTCAGCACGTCCCTGATATCGCGTTCGACGAAGTCCTTGAATGACTTCTTCTGTACCTCGATAAGATTGGGGATCTCGAGAACCTCGTTGTTCTTGGAAAAAGACATGCGCATTGTCTTTCCGAGGAGCCGTTCTTTCACCATTTCAACCAATCACTCCATTTCATTTGATCCGCCCGTAAAAAGGCGGTATATCCACGGTGTTGTGTGTCCGGCGCGTAACAAAACGGAACGCCTGCGCTTCGCTGAACAATAACAGACGGCATAGATTCCGCATTGTAATGCAGTTTATAATA
>JAGAAM010000038.1 GCA_017615235.1 Clostridia bacterium | reverse complement strand
GAGCATCGCTCGCCCGCCGTAAAACCGTTAACGAAGCATATTTAATCTGTACCCGGTCAACAATCAAACGTTCCACATAAGCCCAATATGATCAATCCGTTTTCCGCTCGCGGAAAACGTACCGCAATTATTCATTATTCATTTCGCTTTCGTCCCGACCTTTTCGCCGAGTCTGACGAGCGTTTCGGTATTCTCTTTGCTGTTTTCGGCGATATCCGGATCGGGAATTATCGCGCCTTTTTCGTAAAGCACGGCGATAGTCGAGCCGCCGAAGGAGAAATACCCCTTCTCGCTTCCTTTTTCAAAACGCCCCTCCGGGTGCGCGTTGTTGATCTTTCCGACCATCATCGCGCCGATCTCGACGAACGCGACGCGCCCGAAATTATCGGTGTTCAGATAGGTGACTTCGCGGCAGTTCTTGCCGTAAACGTCATACTTTTCAAGCGCGACCGGGTTGACGGTGTGGAGCACGCCCGGGATGAAACGGTGGTACTCCTCCGTCCCGCCGTCTATATAGGAATAGCGGTGGTAATTGTCCACCGAAAGCCGGTAGACGAACATATCTCCGCCGTAAAACCTCTTCGCCTCGTCTATGTCGCCCAAAAGCGCCGCGGCGGTGTAACCGCAGTCTTTGATGTTGTAAACGCCGTCCTCCGTGATACCGTAGACCGTCAGCTTCGAATCCGCCGGCGATACCGCGCTTGACGGGTCTTCGTCGATAACGCGTTTGCCGGGAAGTATCTTCCGGATGAAGAATTCGTTAAACGATCTGTATTTCTGCTCCTCGTACTCGGACATATCTATCCCGCACTGCGAGATAAGTTTTTTTATCCTCGGCTTAGATAGGGGAGAGGACATATAAAGCCTGCCGAGCTTTGAGATAAAGCGCCTTTTCAATACGGCGAGGATGACTTTCCCGAACGGTTTGTTGTAAAGAAAGGTCAAAAATCTTTCCTGCCCGGCGTTGTTTTCGGCGACCGTTGCGCCGCTTCTGTCTTTTACCATGGCTTATTTGCGCTGCTGTGCGGCGTAGAATTCCTCGAAAGCGTAACCGTCGAAAGAAGGATCGTTTTCGCTCAGGTTGAGTATGAATTCCTCGCTGCCGCCGTTGGCGCGGCTCTTTATCCCGGCGAGCATTATCTTTACCGAATCGGTCATCGACTCTACGCTCGCAAGGGCTTCTTTCTCGCCGTTCATATAGCGGACGAAGCGTTTCAGCATCGCCTCGTAGACCTTGTTGCTGTCGATCTTGTAGGCGAACCCGGTCTTGTCGGTCAGCACGAGCGCCGTCGATGGCTGCCAGCATTTTTTACATATGTGATAATCGGCGGCGGCGCCGTTGTCGAAGCGGACGAAATAGCTGTCGGTCTCCGCTCCGTTCACGTTCCCGGTGCCGAGATAGCGCGTCGAGACCGGTTTTATTCCCGGCAGGAAGCCCATAATGGATTCGACGGCGTGGATGGCGTAATTGAACTCGTCGACTCCGACCATGGCGGTAACGTGAAGCACGTTCCCGCGGTTTTCCTCAGGCACGGCGAAGAACGAATCGTGCTCGTAGGTGTACCTCATCGCGCTGGTGCCGATGATGACCGCGCCGTTCGCGGCGAGCCGTTCGATCTCCTTAAGGTCTTTAAGGTTCCCGGCGATCGGTTTGTCGATGAACACCGGCACGCCTGCGTCGATGAACGGCTTTGAAAGTTCGATATGCCTGTCCCAGTTGCAGCTCTGGATAAAAGCGACGTCGATGTTCTTCGCCATCTCGGAAAGATCGTAATAACGTTTTTCAAGCCCGTATTTTTCGATAAAATGCTCGACTTCCGCATCGGTGCGGAAACCGTCGTTGTATATCGCGGTGTAGCGCGCGTCCTCGCCTTTTAAAAGTATCTCCGCGAAAGACGGCGCGTGCGATGTGTCGATGTTTACCGTTCCTATCCTTATCATATCCGTGGTCCTCTTTTTTAAAAAACTTTGCCGGTCGGCAATACTGATTTTACACTGTGTTAACTTCGTTGTCAATAATCTTCGGACAATATGGCCAGAATAAGCTCATTCGCCGCGGATGTTCAGCAAGTCGTCGAACGAAACGCCGAGTATTTCTTTTATAAGGATGATCTCATCGGCGTACAAATGCCTTTGCCCGACTTCGATCTTCGCTACGGCGCTTCGAGTGATATCGCATCCGCGCAACTGCAGTTTCGCGGAAAGCTGCTCCTGCGTCATCTTTTTGCTTTCGCGGATCCGGCGGACGTTGCCGCCGATCTCTTTTTCAACTTTGCCGTTCATTTCTGCTCCCGCCGTTCAAAATACTTCAAATTAATTGCACCTATTTAAGCGCAAAACTCTTGACTTTATTATACTCGAGTGGTACAATGAAAATGCACCTATATAGGTGCAAAATCACATGCTTTTATGAATCGGGCGGAACGAACGGGGAACAATCATGAAAAACAAAGATATGCCGGAAACAACGAATACCGAATCAGTAAACGGCGGCGAGCCGATGTTGATCGACGGGTGCATTATATGCGGAACGTACACTTGCGAAGGTGAGCTTCTATGCCCCTCGTGCCTCGCAGACGCGTTAAAAGCGATGCGCGTCAAGCCTTTGTTGGATGATCGCGAAGAACGCAAGACAAAGTAGACGCGTCGTTTTGATCGTATAACGCGACCGCGGCGGGGGATAGACCCCCGCCGTCTTTGGTTTCATCCCATATTGTTCGCTTTCGCGTACTTCGCCACGCCGTAAAGCAGCAACGCGCAGTCGCGGCGGGTGAGCGCCTTGCCGGAGTCTTCCGCGGAAGCGATTATCCCTTCGCGGATAAGCGAGTTTATCACCGCGTCGCCTTCCGCCGAAGTGAGCAGAGGAAGCGAGAGCGCCGAAGCCGCCATTTTCGCGGCGTCGCCGAAGGTGACGGCGGAGTTAGGGCCGAAATTGCCGTTTTCAAGCTTCACAATGCCTTTAGATACCGCCGCCGCAAGGAACCCTTTCATCCCGGAGGAAAGCCCGGCGTCGTCCGCCGCAACGCTGTCCGCGACTGCGTTCACGCTGTTTTCAAGCCCGGAAGCGCACATCGTCATTACAAGCATCTCGATCCTGCTCACGCCCGCGTCCGGCTCGAAAACGTATTTTCCGTCTTCGGAACGGTAGGTCATTATCGCGTTTTCGCAAAGATAATGCGCCGCGAGGTGCGCTTCGTCGCCCTCCATGTCCGAAAAGACTACGCCGGAAGTATTCTCCGCCACGTCGATCGAAAGCACCGCCCCGGCGGATTCCGCGCCGTATTTGTCGCTCGCCGTGTAAACGAGTCTGTCATGCCCGGTAAATCCCTCTTCGGGCGTATAGAAAACACGTCCGTCTTCGGAGATCTCGATATTACCGTTTTTCGGATAGCTCACGACGCGTAAGGTTATCTCATCGCCGTCGTGATCCGATATCTGAAGCAGGGAAGACACCCCGATCCCGGCGACCGTCGATATCGCCGCGTCGTTCGCCGTCGGCGCGCTGTTGTCCGTTTCGGTAAGCGTTATCCTGCATATCAGCGCGCCTGCCTGCCATCCTTCGGCGTCGCCGGTACAGCCGAACGAGCCGCCGCAGCTCCCTTCGCAGGGGACGAAACGCAGGCCGGATATCTTCGAAGCCGGTATCGTTTGCCCCTTTATGACTCCGCTCCCGCCGAACACGAGCATCCCTTCGTCTGCTTCCGGCAGCTGAGTGACGGTGATATAGGTGAACCCGGAGCCGAACACGTTTTCGAAGTCGCTCTCCGCGAAAGCCGTGCTTTCTCCTTTTCTGCCGTGCTTTTCAAGGCTCGTCTGTCCCCGGATCACGCCGAACGCCCTCGGCAGCCGTTCGGTCTGCTCCCCGCCGTTTCCGCCCGCGCAGGCTGAAAGGCAGAAGATCAAAGCGATACACAGCGCCAACGCCATGATTCTTTTCATAAGTCGATTACTCCTCTTTGACAGCGGACGCTCGCCCGCCTTTTATGGTTTGTTAAATTATATAGCGCGTTAGCTGCGTTTATGAATCCCGCCCCGCTTCATTTGCCGGTTCTTTTTTCGCGGTTGACTTTTTCGCGTTCGCGTGATAGAATAATGCGTCGTATGAGTAACCGCGCAATGATCGGCGTATTGCAGCTGCGATGAGTCAAACGCGGTATGCGGCAGATTATATCGGAATGCGGCAAAATCATAAATGTATTTTGACTTGCGGGTGTGTCGGAACTGGCAGACGAGCCGGTCTTAGAAACCGGTGCTTCGGCGTATGGGTTCAAGTCCCTTCATCCGCACCAAAAACGAAAAGGCGCCCGGCAGGGTGCCTTTTTCGGTTTTGATAAGCAGGGACTTGAACGGCGCGTAGTGAATGACAGTCCGGGGGACTGTCAGAGCGCGCCCCGGGTCGCCGGCAGGCGATCGAGTCCCTGATGGCCCACCAAAAATCCTGCGCGCAAGCGCGGGATTTTTCCTTATT
>JAGAAM010000037.1 GCA_017615235.1 Clostridia bacterium | reverse complement strand
TTATGACCTATCCGGTCATCGGCAACTACGGCATGGCGGACGAAGATTACGAATCGGAGCGCCCCTCCGTTTCCGCGATGATCGTGCGCGATTACGTCGACGAACCCTCCAATTTCCGTTCGACGAAGACCCTGTCGGAGGCGATGAAGGATTCCGGCACCGTCGGCGTCAGCGGCGTGGACACCCGCGCGCTCACGCGCGTGATACGCGATCACGGCAGTATGCGAGCGATTATCACCGGAGCCGACGTCCCCGACGAAGCCGCGCTTTTGAAACTTCAAAACGCTCCGGTCCTTCACGATTCCGTTTCCCGCGTGAGCCGCAGGACCGCCGAGTTCTATCCCTCGAAGGAGCGCCGTTTCCACATCGTCGCTGTAGATTGCGGCATGAAGCAGAACATCGTCCGTTCGCTCAACGCCCGCGGATGCGACGTCACCGCCGTGCCCTGGAACACCAAGGCGAGCGATATCGAAGCGCTTTCGCCGGACGGGGTGTTCCTTTCCAACGGACCCGGCGACCCGACGGACGTCGTTCCGGTCATCGAATCCGTCAAAGCGCTTATCGGCAAATACCCGGTCTTCGGCATCTGTTTGGGTCACCAGATCCTTTCGCTCGCCTACGGCGCGAAGACGTATAAACTCAAATTCGGGCACCGCGGAGGCAACCACCCGGTGAAAAATCTTATCACCGGGAAGATCGAGATCACCTCGCAGAACCATTCCTACGCCGTCGATCCGGATTGCCTTTCCGGAACGTCGCTGAAAATGACCCACGTCAATCTGCTCGATAACACCGTCGAAGGCGTCGAATGTGAAAAAGACCTCGCTTTCGGAGTGCAGTACCACCCGGAAAGCGCTCCCGGTCCGCAGGACAGCGCGTATCTTTTCGATAAGTTCATCGCGAATATCAAAAGGAGGTAAGCCGTTATGCCGAAAAGGAACGATATAAAGAAAATACTCGTTATCGGCTCCGGTCCGATAATCATCGGTCAGGCGGCGGAGTTCGACTACGCCGGAACTCAGGCGTGCCTCGCATTGAAAGAGGAAGGCTACGAAGTCGTGCTTTGCAACTCCAACCCTGCGACGATAATGACCGATCCGTCTATCGCGGATAAAGTATACATGGAGCCGCTCACGCCGGAGTTCCTCGCGCGCGTCATCCGCCGCGAACGCCCGGACGCGATCCTTCCCGGCATCGGCGGACAGACCGGGCTCAACCTCGCCGTAAAGCTTTATAAAGACGGCGTTCTCGACGAATGCGGGGTCGAACTGCTCGGCACGAAAAGCGAAAGCATCGAAAAAGCCGAAGACCGCGAACTTTTCAAGGAGCTTTGCCGTTCTGTGGGCGAGCCCGTACTGCCTTCCGCCGTTGCGGAAACCGTCGAAGAAGGCGTAAAAGCCGCTTTTGAGATCGGATATCCCGTCGTGCTGCGCCCGGCGTTCACGTTAGGCGGCACCGGCGGCGGTTTTGCGAACGATGAAAAAGAGTTCGCGGAGCTGATAAAGAACGCGCTCGCCGTTTCTCCGGTTCATCAGGTGCTTATCGAGAAGAGCGTGAAGGGATACAAGGAGATCGAATACGAGGTCATGCGCGATTCCGCGGATACCGCGATAACCGTCTGCAATATGGAAAATATCGACCCGGTCGGGATACACACCGGCGATTCGGTCGTCGTCTGTCCTTCGCAAACGCTCACGAACAAAGAATACCATATGCTCCGCGACAGCGCTTTAAAACTCATCCGCGCTTTGGAGATCGAGGGCGGATGCAACGTCCAGTTCGCGCTCGATACGAAGTCGACGGACTATTATATAATCGAAGTCAATCCCCGCGTCTCGCGTTCATCGGCGCTCGCCTCGAAAGCCAGCGGTTATCCGATCGCGCGCGTTTCCGCGAAGATAAGCGTCGGTATGCGGCTCGACGAGATAAAGCTCGCCAATACTCTCGCTTCATTCGAGCCGGCTTTGGATTACGTCGTAACGAAAATGCCGCGTTTTCCGTTCGATAAGTTCACGTCAGCCGACAACTCGCTTTCCACCCAGATGAAGGCGACCGGCGAGGTGATGAGCGTCGGCAGGACGATAGGCGAAAGCCTTCTTAAAGCCGTGCGTTCGCTGGAGACCGGCGTTTCGCATTTTTATATGAAAAAGTTCGACGAAATACCTACGGACAGCATCTATGCCTATATTTCTTCCGGCAGGGACGACCGCCTTTTTGCGATAGCGGAACTCCTGCGCCGCGGCGAGCAGGTGCCGAAGATCGCGTCGGTCACTCTTATCGATCCGCTTTTCATCCGCGTTATTGCCGATTTAGTAAAGACCGAAAAGGAGCTTGCGGCAAAACGGGGCGATGATTTTTTACTTTACAAAGCGAAAAGGGCGGGGTTTTCCGATGCGGAGATCGCAAAGATCTGGGGTATGACCGCGATAGAGGTATACCGTCTGCGTGAGAAATACGGCATTTTCCCGGTATATAAGATGATCGACACCTGCTCGTCGGAATTCGAAAGCTACGTCCCGTATTTTTATTCCACCTACGAGGACGAAAACGAATCGATCGTGTCGGGATCCAAAAAGATCATAGTGCTCGGCTCCGGCCCGATCAGGATCGGACAGGGCGTGGAGTTCGACTATTCCACCGTACACGCCGTCAAAACCATAAAAGCCGCAGGTTACGAGGCGATAATCATAAACAACAATCCGGAGACGGTCTCCACCGACTATACTACATCCGACAAGCTGTATTTCGAGCCTCTCACGCCGGAGGACGTCATGAACGTCGTCCACCTCGAGAACGCGGAAGGC
>JAGAAM010000004.1 GCA_017615235.1 Clostridia bacterium | reverse complement strand
CTTGACCGTATCGGAAACGTCCGTAACGCTTTTCAGCAGCGTGAAGAAGTTACCGGCGACGGTGAACGAGCTTACGGCTTTGGTCTTTTTACCGTTTTCTATCATGAATCCCTCGGACTGGAGCGAAAAATCGCCGGACACCGTGTCGACCCCGGCGTGAAGTCCGCCGAGCCCGTCGATGTAAACGCCGTTGCCGGCTTTTGCGATCAGTTCCTCCTCGCTTGCCTTTCCGGGCGCGACGTAAAGCGTGAAGGGGCTTACGCCGACCGGGGCGGAGAAAGAAGCCCTCGAAGCGTTGCCGGTCGTCTTTTTGCCTAACGCTTCCGCGGTCTTGAGGTTGTAAAGCAGGGTCTTTAGCACACCGTTCTCGACGACGTTCTTTTTGTAAGCCGGAGTTCCTTCGGCGTCGAAGTTCATCGGCATCGCCGCCTCTTTGAAGAAGGGATCGTCGGTCACCGTCACGGCTTCGCTCGCGATGACCTCGCCCTCTTTCCCGGCAAGGAGCGAAAGCCCTTTGCGCACGTTGTCCGAAGAGAACACCGGCGAGAACGCGGCGAGAAGCGAGGCGAACGCCTTCGGATCGAATACGACCGGATAAACGCCGGTCGGAGCCGGTCCGGAGCCGATCTTGGCTTTCGCGGCGGCGGCGGCTTTGTTCGCCGCGTCGGCGACGTCGATGGTATCGAGCCTGCCGGTCCTTATTTCATAACAGTCCTTCATTTCATTGCCGTTGCTGACGACGGCGGCGGTATAAAGCCCGGAGGCGGTGTATTCGCGGTATAGATCGAGCCCGTTGGAGTTCGCGAGCGCGATCACCTTCCTGCCGGTCATGACCGCGGTCTCGCTTCCGTCGACGACGGCTTCGTCGGCGGCGTAAAGCGCCTTCTGCCCCTCAAGAGCCTTTGCGACGATATCTTCGGTGGATTCGAGCGAATCCTCGCCGGGGATCGCGTTTGCGTATTCTCCGCCCGAAGGAGCGATGAATTCTTTTTCGTCGGATTCGAGCGAAAGCGCGTTCTCGTAAGCCTTTTCGACTATCCTTCCGGCTTCGGAGGCGCAAAGCGATTCGGTGGAGGCGTAACCCATCCTGCCGTTCGCGATACAGCGGAAGCAGACCCCGCCTTCCGTCGAGCTTTCGACCTGTTTTATCTCGTGGCGGAAAGCCTCCGCCTGGACCGATTCAAACGCGGAATAGTAAAGATCGTATTTGTCAAGCCCGCGCGCCTTAGCCGCGGATTCGACGAGTTTACGGAATTCGGTATAATTCATTCGTGCCGCCTCCTTTTTATCGTCCGCCGACGGTGATCGAGCTTACGCGGATGAGCGGCTGCCCGACGTTGACGGGGATACTGCCGCTGACCGAACCGCACATGCCCTGACCGAGCAGCAGATCGGGACCGACCATGTCGATCTTCTGTATGATCTCCGATCCCTTGCCGACGAGCGAAGCGCCGCGCACCGGTTCGCAGATCTTTCCGTTGCGTATCATGTAACCCTCGTTCACCGCGAAGTTGAACTCGCCGGTGACCGGGTTGACCGAGCCGCCGCCCATATTCTTTGCGTAAAGTCCGAAAT
The DNA here is from genome assembly GCA_017615235.1 of Clostridia bacterium. Next base: position 5,732 of record JAGAAM010000004.1, on the reverse strand, counting down.
CGATGGAGGCGATGATATCTTCGTTTTTATCCTCGCCGGGAGCGATATAGGTGTTCGTCATGCGCGAGGTGGTCGAGTAGGCGTAGCTTTGCCTTCTCGCGTTGCCGGTCGGAGCCATACCCATGCGGCGGGAGTTGAATTTGTCTATCATATAGCTTTTCAGCACGCCGTTTTCGATAAGCACGTTCTTCTGCGCAGGGGCGCCCTCGTCGTCTATATTGATCGAACCCCAGGCGTTCGGGATCGTGCCGTCGTCGATCGCGGTTACCTTTTCGTTGGCGATCTTCTGTCCGTGCTTGCCGGAGAAGACGCTTACTCCGTAGGCGACGGAGGTCGCCTCGAGCGAATGCCCGCACGCCTCGTGGAAGATGACGCCGCCGAAGCCGTTCTCGATCGCGACGGGCATTACGCCCGCCGGGCAGTAATCCGCGCCCGCCATGACGTCCGCCTGACGCGCGGCTTCGACGCCGGTCTCTTCGGGGCTGATCTCTTTTTCGAAAACCTCAAGTCCCATCCTTCTGCCGGGGTTGCAGCTCCCGGTCTGGGTGTCGCCGTTTCGCTCCGCGACGGCGCTGACGTTGAGCCTCGTACGCACCTGACTGTCGCTCGTGTAAAGCCCTTCGCTGTTGGCGACGAGTATCTTATGGTCGAAGTCCATCAGCGCGCCGGTGACCTGTTTTATGCTTTGACTGTAATTTTTCGCGGCGAAATACGCCTTTTTCAAAATTTCTATCCTGTCCGCGTTGGAAGCGGAGGAGGGTACCGTCACCACCGGGTGGATATCGCCGAAACGCCTTTCGCGCAAACGGATCTCGATCTCCGCTTTGCCTTCGCCCAAAGCGGCGGAAGCGCGTTCTGCGCAGCGCATAAGTCCCTCTTCCGTCGTATCGACGGTGGAAGCGGTGACGCAGCGCAGTCCCTTGAAAACGCGGATGCCGGCTCCGGCTACAACGGAATCCTTGATGTTGTCGACCTTGCCGGAAACCATATAGACGAGATGTTCGGCGGTGTTCTCCGCGAATATCTCCGCGTAATCGGCTCCGGTCGAGGCGGCTTTTGATAATACTTTTTCACAAATCTCGCGCGGGATCATTTTTTATCCTCCGTTCAAAGGTTTTTAAGGTAGGGGTTGCGGCGCTTCTCGTCGGAAAGCGTCGTCACTTCGTCATGCCCCGGAAAAACGTCGTAATCGCCGGGCATATCGCGCAATGCGCGCAGCGAGCGCTGAAGCTCGTCTTCGTTCCCGCCGAGGTCGGTCCTGCCGATGCTGTTCTTGAAAAGCGTATCGCCGGTGAACATATTGCCGTCAAAGATATAGCAGACGCTGCCCGGCGTGTGTCCCGGCGTCGGGACGACGTAGAAATCGAACCCGGCGACGGAATATTCGCCCTCCTTGCGGAAAAGCACCTCCGCGGGCTCGAAGGGGCGCGGGTCGTAGGGGATCACGGCGGAAAACATATCGCGCTCGGTGAGCATATGCGCGTCGCGCTCGTGGATGCCGACCGGCACGTTTATGCCGCGCAGATCGCCGACCGCCAGGATGTGGTCGAAATGCCCGTGCGTGAGCAGGATAAGCCTGCACACCCCGTCGATCCGGTGAAGCGCGTCCTGGATGACCGTAAGATCTCCGCCGGGGTCGATGACCGCCGCATCGCGCGAGTCGGGCTTTTTGATTATGTAACAGTTCGTCGAAAGCGCGCCTACCGGCACCCTTTTAACAGTCATTCCTCTCATATCCGCATGCTCCTTTTCGGTTCGAAATCACACCAAAAATTATACAATATAATTTGTCAAAAGTAAAGCGCGGAAAGAGGCAAAAATGAAAAAATTTGTTCGCCGAACGTTTCCCGAAAGGTCTGCTTCGCGGACGTGAATTGCCTCCGGCGGCATGAATTGCGCGTCACACGCGTGAATCGGCGGCAAAGCCGTGATGAATTGCACCTGCGGTGCATTACGTATTCGTTTTTCATGGGTGACAGTCGATAAGGACAAACCGCCTGATAAGCGGCAAAATCCGGCGCTTGTTCGGCTTGTCGTCATCGTAATATCGGTATATTACTTCTTCCTCCGCACCGAAAATCACTCGGATTTTTCTCGCTTTCAGGTGCGAAGCAGTTTTGACAGTGAGGATTTTTGTCGGGACGAGGAAAACGCCGAAGTGAATATACCGATATTCACAAGGCGCTTGACAAAGTACCGGCAAATCAATCCGCCGGTCAAAACCGATTTGTCCTTATCGACTGTCACCCATTATTGATTTCTCCCGCATATACAGTTATCAGGGAGGTGAATCAATGCCGTCAAGAATCAAAATAATGCTCGACCCGGGACACAGCGGGACAAACCGCAACTGCTCGCCCGCCGTGCCGGGATACTGCGAAAGCCGTTTCACCTGGGAATACGCGAAATATCTTAAAAAAGCGCTTAAAAAGACCGGTTTTTTCGACGTCGCGCTGACGCGCTCGTCGATAAACGACGACCCTGAAGTTACAAAGCGAGGAAGGTCCGCAAAAGGATATTCGCTGCTGATATCGGTCCACACGAACGCCTCGGCGGACAAAAAGAAAGACCGGGTCGTCGTCTATCGCCAGATCGGGAACGCGCCGTACGCCGTGACCGCGAAAAAATTCTCAAATTCAATCGCGCCGGTGCTGAACAAAGCCATGGGGTGCAAAGAAAAATACGCGGTCAAGACCCGCAAAGGCAGCCGCGGAGACTATTACGGAGTGCTTCGCGGAGCGGCTTCGGTCGGCACTCCCGCGGTGCTGATCGAGCATTCCTATCACACCAACGAACGCGCGGCGACCCGGCTTCTGAACGTCTGGAACCTTAAAAGCCTCGCGTACGTGACCTGCAAAGTGATCTGCGGATTTTTCGGGGCCGACGCCGGTTATCCCGGCAAACTTCCGCGCCTTGCCGGCGGGAAAGCGGTCAAAAAAGGCGCGAAAGGCAGACGGGTGAAAAAACTTCAGTGCTTTTTGAACTGGTTCGGCAATTACGCGCTCGAGGTCGACGGCTCGTTCGGTAAAAAGACCGAAAACGCCGTTAAGGACTTTCAGGAAAAAGAAGGGCTCGAACCCGACGGCTCGTTCGGCAAAAAGTCCTTGAAAAAAGCGAAAGAATTCAAAATCGGTTAACGAAAAAAGGCTTTGCGCGGAGCAAAGCCTTTTTATATCTTGCGTTTACGCTTTTTACGGCGTTACTTCGAATTTATACCCCACGCCCCAGATGGTCTTGAGGTTCCAGTTGCCGGTAGCTCCTTCGAGTTTTTCGCGCAGGCGCTTGATGTGGACGTCGACGGTGCGGCTGTCGCCGAGATAATCGAAGCCCCATACCTTGTCAAGGAGCTGGTCGCGCGTGAAGACGCGGTTGCTGTTCGAAGCGAGGTAATAAAGCAGCTCGAGTTCCTTCGGCGGGACGTCGATGATCTTTCCGCCGAGCTTGAGTTCGTATTTCTGGAGCGATATTTCAAGGTCGTCGAAACGGATGACCTCGCCGTCGGCGGCGTCGTGCTGGGAATAACGGCGGAGCACCGCTTTGATCCTGGCAAAGACCTCTTTCATATCGAAAGGCTTGACGATAAAATCGTCGGCGCCGAGTTCGAGACCCAGGACCTTGTCGATGGTCTCTCCCTTGGTGGTTATCATGATTATCGGTTTGTTGGAATGCTCGCGTATCTCGCGGCAGATCTGCCAGCCGTCCTTTTTGGGGAGCATGATGTCCAGAAGGACGAGATCGGGTTCGTAAGCGCGGAACGCCTCGGTCCCCTCCGCTCCGTCGTTGACGGTCTTGACCTCGTATCCCTCCTTGACGAGATACATCTGAAGCAGATCGCAAATGTTGGTGTCGTCGTCTATGACAAGTATTCTGGCGCCCATAAAGCGTTGCCTCCTTTAATGTTGAATTCACATATGATTTATTGCGGTAAATTTTTACCGTATCTTGAATATACCACTGTTTAAAGAATTTGTCAATAGGGTTTTTATTAAAGTTAACAATTTTGCGTTAAAAATTATGAATAAAACTTGTTATTGCATATGCGCGGCAAAGAGTATATAATTAATATGTAAATATATATTATTTAGGCGGGGACACCCCTGCCGGGAGCGATATCAAATATGAAACTTGGAATAATCGGACTTCCGAACGTCGGGAAAAGCACGCTTTTCAACGCGTTGACGAAGGCAGGCGCCGAAAGCGCGAATTACGCCTTCTGCACGATCGATCCCAACGTCGGCGTCGTTCCGGTGCCCGACGAGCGCGTGGATAAACTCGCGCAGATGTACCACCCGAAGAAGACCACCTACGCCACCGTCGAATTCGTCGACATAGCCGGTCTGGTAAGGGGCGCTTCGAAGGGCGAAGGGCTCGGGAACAAATTCCTTTCCCACATCCGCGAGGTGGACGCGATAGTCCACGTCGTGCGCTGTTTCGGCGGCAGCAAGATAATCCACGTCGAGGATTCGGTCGATCCCGCGCGCGACGTCGATACGATCAATACCGAGCTTATACTTTCCGACATAGAACTGCTTGAACGCCAGATCGACAAGCTTGTAAAGCAGGGCAAAGGCGACAAAAGCGCCCTTGCAGACGCCGAAGTGCTTAAAAAAGTCAGTGCGGAGCTTTACAAGGGCGTTTCCGCCCGCAACGTGAAGCTTTCGGAATCCGAAGCGGAGGTTTTGAAGACCGTCCCTCTCCTTTCCGGCAAACCGGTCATCTACTGCGCCAACGTCTCGGAGGAGGACATCGTCCGCCCCGATGAAGAGAACCCCTATTTCGCCGCTTTGAAAAAGGCGGTCGAGGGCGAGGAGGCGGAGATAATCTCCGTCTGCGCGGAGACCGAGGCGGAACTCGGCGAACTTGACGCGGAAGAACAGCAGGCGTATCTTGCCGACCTCGGAGTGACCGAGACCGGGCTTTCCAAACTTATAAAGGCGTCCTACGCCCTGCTCGGGCTCATCTCCTTCCTCACCGCGGGCGAACCGGAGGTGCGCGCCTGGACGATAAAGCGCGGCACGAAAGCCCCCGGTGCCGCCGGCAAGATACATTCCGACTTCGAACGCGGATTCATCCGTGCGGAGGTCGTGCCCTACGAAACGCTGATCGAAAAAGGCTCGCTCGCCGCCTGCAAGGAGGCGGGACTGGTACGCAGCGAGGGCAAGGAATACGTTATGAACGACGGCGACGTCGTACTGTTCAGATTCAACGTGTAAATATTTCCGGATATAGAAGAAAGGTGCCAGAAATGAAAAAGATCGCGTTTTTGCTTGCGCTGCTGATGCTGACCTCGGGCATGGCGTTCACGGCGTCCGCTCTCGACAGGGCGGAGATATCCGTCGACGGACTGAACGTCCCGAGGGGCGAAAACAAGCTCATAGTTTACAACATGTCGGGAACGAACACCGGCACGAACCAATACGGCTATGAGGTGCGCGTCGGAAGCGACGGAAAGATCTCCAGCGTCGGCGGCAACGACAGCGTCGTCCCGGAAGGCGGGCTTGTTCTTTCCGGTCACGGCACCGCCGCGACGTTCCTGCGCCAGAACGCAAAAGTCGGCAGATACGCGCGTTTCCTCGAACATTCGATGATGCTCATCATCGACGACAGCTACATCGATCCTTTCTTTTCGACATCGCTTTCCTTCGACGGCATCAACACCGGACGCGCCGCCAATACCATCATAATCTATAACCGCAGCGGTCAGAGGACGAACACCAACGAATACGGTTTCG
>JAGAAM010000036.1 GCA_017615235.1 Clostridia bacterium | reverse complement strand
GGAATAACTTCCTTCCGCGTCGGGCGACCCGGCGAATTTCCACATATAAGTAACGAATTCGTCGGTCGCACAGCCCTGAGTGACTTCGCTGTCTTCCAGTTCATAGATACCGGCTTTCTTCGCCCAGCGGAGCGCGTCCTCGTAATAGGTCGCCTCTCCGGTGTTGCCTAAGATCAGATCGCCGGGCAGACCCGCGATGCGATAGAGGAAGACAAGCGCCTGGGCGCGCAGACAGTTGGAAGAGATGGCGAATTTATTCGCGCCGCTTCCGGTGGTTATCCCGTTGTCTACCGCCCAGTAGACCGGCGTGTAGTAATAAGCCGATTCGTCCTGTACGTCCTCGAATAAGACCTCGATATGGCAGCCGACGAGCCTGGAGCGTATCGAATGGTGACGGAACGCCGTCGCGGAATCGCTCGTACTGTCCGCCGGGACTCTGCAGTTGATATAGGTTATGTCGATGGAAAGCTCGCCGCCGAAATCGTTATAGTTGTTCTTCGCGACGCAGTTCGTGACTTTGCAGTCTTTAAGCTTCGTCGCCGTGTATTTCGTCGGGTTGAATCTGCCCTGATGCTCGAAGAAGAAGCCGAATTTCTTGTTGCCTTCGGCATAGCAGTTGTCGATAAGGATCGTCTCGTCCTCGGAATATCCGGTGCCGATGCCGAACCCGGAAGCGCCGACCGTCGGCAGAGTCGCCGCCTTGCCGCAGCCGTAAGCCTCGCAGTTCGTTATGGTGCAGTTGATCGGGCAGTCGACGCCGAACCCGGTGCCGTCGGTGTTTCGGCATATTATGTTGTCGAAATCGCAATCCCTGAAAAGGTTGAACATAAAACCTTTTCCGGCGGAGGTGTACTGCGCCGCGTGGGTAAGCGTGCTGTCGATATTGAAATCGCGGAAATCGGCGTTTATCAGATAGACGGGATTATTGAATCCGCTGTCGGCGTATTCGTTGTAATAGAACATATCCAGACCGCGCGGAGTGTCGCCCACCGGACACAGAGTCGTGTCCCTGCCCTGACCGATTATAAGGACGTTGTCCTTCGGCATACAGACGTAATCCTCGGTGCCGCGGCGGTTCTTGCCCTGCGTGGAGAAATAGAAAGTGCCGGCGGGGAGATGAACGGTGCCGCCGCCTTTTTCATTCATGATGTTGACGCATCTCTGAAGTTCGGCGGTGTTGGAAGCCATGTCCTTGTCGGTCCGGCTTTCGGGTATAAGCGCGGGAGTGATGCAGTTCCCCTCCGAAAAATCCGGCACGCCGCGATCGAGTTCGTATGTGCCAAGGCAGCAGCGTTTCAGCATAACGTAATCGACCGTCTCGACTTTGCCGTTACCGTCCGCGTCGGCGCGGGGATTTTGAACGGCGGAGAGGATATAGGTCTCCAGAACCGCGCGTTTTACCATAAGATAATCCGTCGCGGTGACTTTATTGTCGAGCGAAGGGTCGCCCTTCGTCGCCTTGCGGTAGGCGTCGAGCGCCACCTGCGCGTAAAACCGGTAACCCGCGTCGGTTGGATGGACGCCGTCGGAGATAAGGCTTTGCCAGTTGCTTTGGGTCAGGAAGGCGGAATACATATCCGCTGCGGTTACGTCAAGCTCCGCGCAAAGTTCCAGCGTCGCAAGCGCGTAGCGGCGCATAAGTCCGTTCGGGCCGCCGTAAGGCTCGAAAGGAGCGGACTGGTGCCTTGTAAGGTAAGGCTCGTCGACGATCGGAGGCGGAGCGATGATTATCGGGATCGCTCCGCAGGCGCGTACCGCCTCGACGATCCGCGTCGTGTTCGCCTTGTAAGTCGGGATATCGACGTAGCGCGCCATATCTATCGAGGCGTCGTTCGTGCCGAAACCGATGAACACCACGTCCGGGTCCTTCGCGGTGACGGCGGAGGATATGCGCGACAAAGCGTTCGCGCTCGTCTCGCCGCCTACGCCGGAATTGATCACCGTCTCGCCGGACAGGGTCTTGAAATAACTTTCCCAGCTGCCGGCGGCGGCGATACTGTCGCCGAAAGCGACGATCGTCACCGATCCGGTATCGACGGCGCTTGAAGCCAGCGGGACCGAGATAAGCAGGAAGACTGCCGTGATAGCGGCGGCAAGCATCCTCGTAAGGCTGTTTTTCATATTCATTCTCCTTTTCGGGTGATACCCGCGTATTCTCTGAACAGAGAAGCGCATTCTGAAGCGAATTTATCGATCGGATAATTATCGTAAGGCGAAACGCCGACGCTGAACCTGTTTTCGAGCGGATCTTTAAGGTCGCGGGGGATCGCGCTTTCGCCGAGGAGCGCGCCCGTGAACGATCCGACGGTGGCGCCGTTGCAGTCGGTGTCCATCCCGCATTCGACGGCAAATGTCACCGCCTCGCGGAAGTCGCCGGGATATCGCGTTATCGCGGCGATACAGTAAGACGCGTTGTTAAGGGTGTGTACCCAGCTTAAAGTTTTTCCTTTTTCGACCAGGGTCTTTATAAGCTCGCCGCGGGTCAATCCCGAAAGCGCGGCTTCGCGGGCGAAAAGCGCCCATTCGCGGAAGCGGCTGTTCTTCGGAACGAACGAAAGCGCGGTCTCGAAGCATTTATCCGCGTCCTTGACCGTAAACGCCGAAGCGATCAGCGCGGCGAAGAACATCTCGCCGTAAACCCCGTTTTTGATATGGGTGAAACGCGCGTCTCGCCAGGCGAGCTCCGCTGCGAGCACCGGCCTTCCGGCGGCGATATAACCGAAAGCGTCGGCGCGTATCTGCGCCCCGATCCATTCGCGGTAGGGGTTCAGGTAGGTACTCACGCCCGAATCCGTCATAAAGCCCGCGGCGTTTTCCGGCTTTATCCAGGGGTTGACATCGAGGTTGAGAAAGTTAAGATAAGCCTGCGATTCCGCCGTGAACACCTGGCGGTAGGCGAGCGTATAACTCCACTTCACGGCGACGTCCCAGGTGTCGAAGTCCAATCCCTTGTCGCGCATAAGCAGATAATTCAGCACCGTAAAGCGCGTGTCGTCGTCGAAGGGCATCCCGTGTATTTTTTCGTCGGTGGAAAGATGCTCGTTTCGTTTATCGCCGGAGACCGTCGGCACAAAGCCTTTTATCGGATATTTCCCGGCGTTTTTATACCATTCGGTTATCATTTCGCCGCTCCGGCCCTCCACCGGCTGGCCGAGCGCGCAGCCGATGCATCTGCCGAGCCAGGCCCCGCGGAAATAACCGTCGTCTACGTCGGCGGGCTTGCTGTCGGCGGGGAAGGCGCTTTCGCCTTTTATGCCCTCGAGGCAGGTCGGCTCGATATACGGAAAATCGTCCCTGTACGGGAGTTTCTGAAGTTCTTCGTATATTTCAAGAAGCGCGCTTTTGTCTTTCCCGGCGGAAATAATCTTTTGCTTCCAACCGTCGCGGTCTATGTTCCTGCCTTCTTCGTAAAGCTGGTTGAGTTCTTCCTTTAAAAGCTCGTTCAGTTCAGCCGCGCCCGCCATAACGCACCTCCGGCTCGCGTATTTTTCCTTTATATAAACAAGTTATCACACTTTTGCGCTTTTTGCAACAAAAAAATCAGCCCGGAAACAACTTCCGGGCCGATCGGAGAAACGTTTTTGTATATTATTTTGCTTTTTCCCTGCCGAGGAAATTCCAGATAAGCGCCGCGATAGCGCCGCCGACGAGCGGAGCGACGATGAACACCCATACGTTTGCAAGAGCGTCGCCTCCCGCGAACACCGCCGGAGCGAGCGAACGCGCGGGGTTGACGGAGGTGCCGGTGAAATGGATGCCGAAGATGTGCACGAGCGTGAGCGTCAGTCCGATGACGAGGCCGGCGACTTTGCCGTTTTCGACTTTAGAGGTGACTCCCAGTATGGTGAGAACGAACACGAAAGTGAGGATGACTTCGATGACGAGCGATTTGACGACAGATCCTTCGAAAAGACCGTTTGCGCCGAATCCGCAATCCCACCCTGCAAGCAGGCCGAGCACCGCAGAGCCGGCAAAAGCGCCTGCGATCTGAGCGATAACGTAGCCGATGAAATCTTTAACGCTCATTTTTTTGCTGATGAGCATCGCAACGGAAACGGCGGGGTTGATGTGGCACCCGGAAACGTTTCCGATCGAATAAGCCATCGCGACTATCACAAGACCGAAAGCAAGCGCGGTGAGAAGATACGCGGTATCGGCTTTTTCGGTGCTGCATTTGACGACGGCGGCAGTACCGCAGGCGAACAGTACGAGTACGAAAGTCCCGATAAATTCCGCACAGTATTTCCTGATCGAATCAAGAGACATGATATACTCCTTTGAATTTCAAATTTTGTAAAACAGCCGTTGCTCTTTTACGTTCATATTATATCATTGCGGCAATTCGATTTCAAGAGGTTTTATTTATTTGACGCTCTGTATCGTAACGCCGATAACGTAAAAAGAAGGCTTGCCGGAGCAAGCCTTCTTTTTTATTATCGTTTAACGATTATTTAATATCGTCGTCGAGGCGGGTGAATTCAAGCCACTTATCGCCTCTTCCGAGCCTGCATCCGGTTTCGGTGAGCTCGAAGGTGTACGCGGTGATCTGTTCCTGCGGTTCGCCTTCGCCGACGAATACGGTCTCGTGGAAGTAGAACGTCCAGGTGCCGTTTTCAGCCGGTTCGATGGTGATCGGAATGATGTAAGCGTAGCCTTTGAGGTCTTCGTCGTCAGCGGAGGAAACGAGCATCGTCGCGGTGCCGTCGCCTTTTACGCGGAGGCTGTATTCCTGAGTGATGGACGGAACTTCGGGAAGTTCGTAAGTACCAAGGACTTTACGCTTGATCTTGAGGTAGTCGGAAGCTTCGATCGTGCCGTTGAAATCGATGTCCGCTGCGAGGAATTCGGTATCGTTGAGGTCGTAAGTGCCGAGAACGTTGCGTTTTACTTTGAGGTAGTCGGACGCGTCGACTTCGCCGTTGCCGTTGAGGTCGCCCATCTTGATGTTCTCATAGCCCGGGAGAGGCATATTGTACTCTGCAACGTAGGTGCCCGCGATCTCTGCGGTGTCGACGGACGCGATGTTGCCGTTGCACCAGATCTCGACGCAGTCGACGTCAAGGATGTACTGGTCGGTGACTTCGAAGTGGCGGATAGCGACGTATACGGTACCGCCTGCGAAGTCGGAGAGATCGGCTTCATAACGTTCGTATTCGTCGGAAGCAATGTATATCTCGCTCACCTGCTCCATATCGTCGATATCGGGGGTGGTGCCTGCGTAGATCGCGAAGATCTCTTCGCACCAATCGGCATCCTGACCTTTAGCCCAGAGGGTAACGGTGGAGATGCCTTCGGGAAGCTCGATCGCCGGGGTGATAGCCCAGTTGTCGGGAGTGACGGCGCCGACGTCGTTGATATAGGAGTTGGAATAGATGATTCCTTCGCCTTCGTACGCATCGAACGGCTGCGCGTCGGTAAGACTCCAGATCCAGTTGTTTCCGTCTTCGTCGTCGTCGATGAACGTCCATTCTTCGACTTCATCTTCGTCCTCGAAGTAGAAGCCGGCAACGAGGTCGCCGAGAGGAGGAAGAACGGTCACGACCACTTCGGAAGAAAGCTCGGTATCGGTGATGTAAGCGGTGATCGTAACGCGGCCTTCTTTAAGACCGGTAACGATGCCGGTATCGGGATCGAGGTCGACGACTTCTTTGTCGCTGATCTCGTAGGTCACTTCATATCCCATTGCGTAATCCGGATAAACCGAGAGCTTGAGCTGTACGGTCTCGCCGGCGTGGATGGTGTTATAGTAGGGAGTGAGGGCCATGTCGATGGGAAGGAATACGTCGTCCGCGCTGGGAGCCCAGATCTCGACGGCGTCGACGTTCAGATAGAACATATCGGTAACGTCGTAATGGCGTATAGCGACGTAAACTGTTTCTTCGCCGATGAAATCGGTGAGATTGCCGCGATACTGTTCATATTCGTCGGTAGCGGTGAACTCTTCGCTGATCGGATCCATTTCTTCGATATCCGGGGTGGTGCCGGCGTATATCTGGAATACTTCTTCCGCGTAGCTGTCGTCCTGACCGCGCGCATAAAGCGTTACGTAAGCGGTGCCGGTCGCTTCGCTGAGGTCGAATGCCGGGGAGACAGCCCAGTTATCGGGTTCAAGAGCTGTTCCTTCTGTGTTGTCATAGGACTGGGAGAAGATGATGCCTTCGCCTTCGAAAACTTTGAGGTTGAAGGC
>JAGAAM010000035.1 GCA_017615235.1 Clostridia bacterium | reverse complement strand
GCGAGCCACATCGGGAACGCGCCCATCGTTTATTCGATCTGGTACGCCATGAATCTGTCGAGCGAGCCGAGGATCGCGCGGTGCAAAACGACCGGCGTGCGCTCGATGTTGTCCTTGTCGGTATAGGTCAGGTTGAACTTCGCCGGGAGACAGAAGTCGAGCTGGCAGGTGGAAAGCGTGTATTCCGCGCCGACGGCGGGACGGACGTTGACGTCGAGCTTCGGGCCGTAGAAGGCGGCTTCGCCGATCTCTTCGGTGTAATCAAGGCCGATCTCCTTCATTACTTCGCGCAATGCGTTCTCCGCGGTGTTCCACATCTCGTCGTCGTCGTGATATTTCTCTTTATCCGCGGGGTCGCGCAGCGAAAGCACGCAGCGGTAATCGGTTATACCGAAATCCTTGTAGGTCTCGAAGATAAGATCGACGACGCGTTTGAATTCATCTTTGATCTGCTCCGGAGTGACGAAAAGGTGCGCGTCGTTCTGGCAGAAATGCCTGCCGCGCTCTATGCCTTTAAGCACACCGGACGCCTCGTAACGGAAATCGTGCGCTATTTCGCCGATACGGATCGGAAGATCGCGGTAGGAATGGGGACGGCTTGCGTAGATGCGCATGTGGTGCGGGCAGTTCATCGGACGGAGGACGTAAGTCTCCTCGTCGACCTGCATCGCCGGGAACATATTGTGCTGATAATGATCCCAGTGGCCGGAGGTCTTGTAAAGCTCGACGGTGCCTACGCAGGGAGTGAGGACGTGCTGATAGCCGAGCTCGATCTCCTTGTCGCGGATATAGTTCTCAAGCAGTCTCCAAACGGTGTAGCCCTTAGGGAGGAACATCGGCATACCTTTGCCGACAAGCTCGTCGACCATGAACAGCTGCATTTCGCGCCCGATCTTGCGGTGGTCGCGAAGTTTTGCTTCTTCAAGCTTCTTGACGTATTCTTCAAGCTCCTCTCTGGACTGGAACGCCGTGCCGTAGATGCGCTGGAGCATCTTGTTCTTGCTGTCGCCCTTCCAGTAAGCGCCGGTGACGTTCAAAAGCTTGAACGCCTTTATCTTTTTGGTATAGTTGACGTGAGGACCTGCGCAGAGGTCGGTGAACTCGCCCTGTTTATAGAAGGATATCTCCGCGTCTTCGGGAAGCTCGTTGATAAGCTGGGTCTTGTAAGGCTCGTCTTTCATAAGCTCAAGTGCTTCTGCTCTCGGAAGAACGAAACGCTCGATGCGGAGGTTCTCGTTCACGATCTTCTTCATCTCTTTTTCAAGAGCGTCAAGAGTTTCGGGAGTGAAAGATACCTCGCTGTCGAAATCGTAGTAAAAACCGGTGTCGATCGCCGGACCTATCGCCAGCTTCGTTCCGGGAAAGAGCCTTTTGACCGCCTGGGCGAGCACGTGCGACGCCGAATGGCGCAGGGTTTGAAGTTCGTTGTTCTCCATTTGTTATATCCTCGTTTTCGTTTGAAATAACTGAAATATTATAAATCTTTATTATCCTTATGTCAATAGCTGTTTTGCTCTCGCGGCGGCGCCGAAAGCAGGGGATCTGTCAAGCTTTACAAGCTTTGCCCTTGCAGGTATTTTCGCTTTAAGCGTTTCGCAGGCCAAGGTATCGTTGAATATCCCTCCTGCGAGCGCGACGCCGTATCCGCCTTCGAAATAATCGCCCGCGCGCTTAATAAGCGAAGCGATATATTCCATGTTCGCGTCTATTATCGCCAAAGCGGCTTTATCGCCGCGTTCCGCAGCCGGGAATACCGCTTCACGCGCTAATGCGGCGGTCTCGTTCTTCGATAGCGCAAGCATTCTGTTGAGCGCGTCAAGAAAATCCGCGCCGAATCTTTCGTGCAGGATCTCTTCCAGCATCCCTTCTTTTTCGCGTCCGTCGACGGTCTTCAAAGCGTGCGCGAGCGCGGCGCGCCCGATCTCGTATCCGTTGCCGCAAAGATCCAATGTGCCGTAACCGCCGATACGTATGACCTCTCCGCTTTTTTTGACAAAGCAGGATGACCCCGTACCGCAGATCACGCTTACTCCGTCGCTGTCCGGGAACGCGCCGTAAAGCACGTTCGTCCCGTCGTGAAGCGCGGCGACGGCGGCGTTCGGCAGCGCTTTTTTGAGCGCCTGCTCGATCGGGATTATATAATCATCCGCGGTGATACCGGCGATCCCGGCGAAAGCCGCGGCAATGTTTTCGGTTTTAACGTCCGCTTTTTCACAAAGCGTTTTTACGCCTGCCGTAAGCATATCAGCGCAGGCGTCAATACCGGTATCGTTCGGATTGGAGCGTCCGGCTAAATGCCTTGCGACCTCGTTAAGCCCGAGGTCGCAAAGCATAAATTCGGTTTTGCTGCCCCCACCGTCGATGCCGATGAGATAGCTTTTCATCAATTATTTACCGTTTTTCTCAAGAAGTTCTTTGATCTCGGTAAGGGTCGCGAGGGTCTTCTCCTCAACGGTAGGCTCTGCGGGAGCTTCTTCCTTCGGAGCTTCCTCTTCTTCTTCCTTCTTCTTTGCCTTCTCGGCAAGAGCTTTGGCTTTCATTATCATCTTGAGCATAAGGAATATGCAGAGCGCGATGATAAGGAAGTCGATGACGGTCTGGATGAACGCGCCGTAGTTGAGCGTTGCGAATCCGGCTTCCTGAGCTTCGGCGATCGTCGCGAAAACTTTGCCTTCGGGATTGTTAAGTACCGCGAAGAGCTGGGAGAAGTTCTGTCCGCCGACTGCGAGCGAGATGAGCGGAGTGATGATGTCCGCTACGAGGGAGGAAACGATCTTGCCGAACGCGCCGCCGATGATAACGCCGACTGCCATATCGACAATGTTGCCCTTGGAAATGAATTCTTTAAACTCGGTAAAGAATCCTTTCTTGTCTTTGTTTTTTGCCATTTTCTTTACTCCTTTTTATTTTAGCTTTTCAGCTTATTGCGGCATTGAGTTTTTCCAGAAGTTCGTCAACGCTCACTCCGTGAACGGCGCAGGCGTCCTCGATGCTCTCCCCGCGGGACATAGGGCATCCAAGGCAGTGCATACCTATCGCCAGGAAGTACTGCGCAAGCTCGGGATGTTCGTCAAGAACGTCGCCGATAAGCATTGTCTTTTCGATCATTTTAAATACTCCTTTCAACGTCTTTATATTTATTCTTCGTCTTCTTTTTCGGTTTCTTCTTCGACGGGTTCTTCTTCGTCGAAGTCTTCGTCAGGCTCTTCTTCGTCTTCCGCGCCGTCCTCCGCGTCTTCTTCGGCTTCGGGGCTTTCTTCGTCTTCGGGAACGGTCAACTCGTCTTTTTTCTTCTTTTTATGCAGTTTTGCGGTATGAGGCGACAGGAAGTACCTCAATACCTGTACGATCACTGAATAAACGAGACAGGCGATAAGCGTGAGTGTTATATACGACGCCTGCGGCACGCCGTACGTGAACCACCGGTGCCCGGGTTTCGTGAACATAAGGAAGGCGAGCACCGCGGCGATGCCGATGCCGACCAGATAAAGCAGCGAGTTGCCGAACCGCTTCGAGGCTATAACGCCTCCGTGATCCGCCGCCGTGCAGGCGAACAGGAACTGGAGCAGCGTCAGCGCTATCAGCGAGCAGGTGTATTTCCCGGTGATCGCAAAGCAGACGAACAGCACCAGACCGCCGCCTATCGCGTACATCAAAGGATAGATGAAATCGGTCAGCTTCGGTTTTTCACCGATGCGCTCGAAGGGTTCTTTCAGCGTCCTTATGCTCCGCGGAGCGTAGGCGAGCGCAAAAGCGATCGCAAGGTTGAATATTATCCCGCCGAACATAACGTCCTGTGCGCGGAACGCCGGGATCTGGTTGTAAAACGCCGATAGCGCGGAAGCCGTGAACAGCATTACTATCCCGACGGCGAGATAGGAGACCACCGAGCGTATCCTGCGGCAGATCGTCTTGGTATTGAGTATACCGTCGGCGATGCGGCTCATCCCGCTGCCGAGCAGTATCATATCCGCCGTCTGGCAAAGCGTGTCGACCGATTCTTCCGGCACGATGGAGATATCCGCTTCACGCATGAGCGGAAGCTCGTTTATCCTTTCTGCGGTGACGGCGGTTATCCGCCCTCCGTCGCGGCGCATCTTAAGTACGTTCAGCCATTCGTCCTCGTCGAGGTTAAGGAACAGCCTGTAATAGGGAGAGTTTGCGATAAGCAGCCCTTCGTCGCAGGAACGGTACTGCTCCGCCGTGAGTATCTGGCTTTCGTCGGTGATGATGCCCGCGCTTTTGGCGGCGTTGTACGCCGGATAATAGGCGTCCGACGAACTCAACACCGTCTCGATCCCCGCTCCGTCGAGCTTGTAGACCGATTCGGCGATACCCGGATCGAGCGAGCTCGAGAAGGATACGAATCCCTTGAATATAAGGTTCTGCTCGGCGTCGATCCCGCGAAGGCTGTCTTCCTCGGTCTCGCCGCAGGCGACGGCTATCAGGAAGCTGTTGGTGCGGGAGGCGTCCGCCGCGGCGGCAAGTATCTTTTTGCGGGTGAAATCGCTTAATTTATAATCGCTTCCGTCGAGCGTATAGCCTACGCAGCGCGAGATCACGTTTTCCGGCGCGCCGCGCACGATTATCGTGTTCTTGCCGTTGTGCAGCGCCAGCAT
>JAGAAM010000034.1 GCA_017615235.1 Clostridia bacterium | reverse complement strand
GCAGGATGATCGACGTCTCCGGCGCTCCGATAGATAACGGCGGCGAGATCGGGTCCGATACGGTCTGGCCTATCCATCACGGCGCACCGCCTTTCACCGATATCGTACCGGCGGAAGACGTGCTTGAGACCGGCATTAAGGTCATCGACCTTATGACGCCATACGCAAAAGGCGGCAAGATCGGGCTTTTCGGCGGTGCCGGCGTAGGCAAGACCGTGCTTATAATGGAACTAATCCGCAATATCGCTTTCGAGCACGACGGATATTCGGTATTCGCCGGGGTCGGCGAGCGCTCCCGCGAGGGAAACGACCTTTGGAACGAAATGAAACAGTCCGGGGTGCTCAACAAGACCTCGCTCGTGTTCGGACAGATGAACGAACCCGCCGGCGCAAGGCTCCGTGTTCCGCTCGCCGGGCTTACCATCGCCGAATATTTCCGCGAGTATTCGCACAAAGACGTGCTTTTGTTCATCGACAACATCTTCCGTTTCACACAGGCGGGCTCGGAGGTCTCCGCGCTTCTCGGCAGGATGCCTTCGGCGGTCGGCTATCAGCCGACGCTCGCTTCCGAAATGGGTAAACTACAGGAACGCATCGTTTCCACAAAAAAGGGCTCGATAACCTCCGTCCAGGCGATCTACGTCCCGGCGGACGACCTTACCGACCCGGCTCCGGCGACGACGTTCTCGCACCTCGACGCGACCACCGTGCTTTCGAGGTCGATAGTGGAGCTTGGCATTTATCCCGCCGTCGCTCCGCTCGAATCGAGCTCCAGGATGCTTTCGCCCGACATAGTCGGCGACAGGCATTACAACGCCGCGAAAGAGGTCCAGCGCGTACTTCAGCGCTATAACGAGCTTCACGATATAATCGCCATCCTCGGCATGGAGGAGCTTTCTCCCGAAGACCGCCTTACCGTGCGCAGGGCGCGCAAAGTGCAAAGGTTCATGAGCCAGCCGTTCCACGTTGCGGAAGGCTTTACCGGGCTTAAAGGCAAATTCGTCCGCAAGGAAGAGACGGTCAAAGGCTTCGAGGCGATCTTAGGCGGCGACTGTGACGATATCCCCGAACAGTATTTCCTTATGGCGGGCGGTATCGGCGACGTTTACGAAGCCTGCAAGTCCGCGGAGGCGTAAGCGATGAACGGCTCTTTAAAGCTTTTGATCTACACTCCGGGCGGAAAAGTTTGCGATGATGATTGCGACGCGGTCGATATGATCGCCGTCGATAATAAAGAAGGCGAAAACGGCGGGAGCATCGGCATAAGATACGGTCACGCGCCCGCTGTGATCGCGCTCGCGGAGGGCGAATTATCCGCGAAAAAAGGCGGAACGACGGTTTTCCGCGCAACGCTTAAAGGCGGTTACGCGAGGGTCCTGGAAAACGTCGTGACCGTCGTCACGGAAGATTGCACCGGGATCGGATGATCCCGGCTTGATTATTATAAAACGGAGGAACTTTATGAAAAAGCGTAATTACGCAGCGCTCCTGCTCTCGTGTCTGATGCTTCTGGCACCGGTATCCGGCGGCATTAACGCCGCTGCGGAGGAGGAACCGGCTCCTTTCGATCCCGATTCCGTACCGGGCGTCATCCCGGCGATCCGCGAATGGAACGGCGACACGTCCGATTATTTCACGCTCGATGCCGGAACGGTGCTTCTGAATACGGCAAAAAGCGCCTCCGTCAAAAAAGTCGCGGGATTTTTCAAAGATATGTGCGGTATCGAACCGCTTTGCGTATATGAAGATAACGGCGGCAAGGTCATCGAGTTCGTCATATCGGATACGCTTCCGGACCGCGTGACCGACGAAGGCTATACGCTTGGAATAACGAAAGACCGCGTCACCGTTACGGCAAAGACCGACGTCGGTCTGCTTTACGGCGGTATCACGCTCGTACAGATGAACTATTACGAGGGCGTGATAAGGTGCGGCTCCGCCGTCGACTATCCGGAGTATCCGCTTCGCTCGGGCATGCTCGATGTCGGCAGGATGTGGATACCGCTCGACTACGTCGAAGAGATCACGAAGTACATGGCGTGGTTCAAGCTAAACGAGATCCACCTCCATATCAACGATCACGACGGCGACGGCAACACCGGTTTCAGGCTTGAAAGCGATATTCCCGGGCTTTCCACAGTCAAGAACGGCGAAAAACAGTATTACACGAAGGACGAATACCGCGCTTATCAGAAACGTATGCTTGAATACGGCGTGACCGTAGTCACGGAGATCGACACTCCCGCACACTCCGGCGCGTTTTCCAAAGTGACGGAGGGCGGCCCTTCGATGATCGGCGGAAAGAGTCTCGACATCCGCGACGAACACCGCGAGGAAACGCTTGAATTCGTCAAGAAGGTCTTCGACGAATACCTCCTCGGCGACGATCCCGTATTTGTCGGCAAGGTCGTGCATATCGGCACCGACGAATACGACCGCGCATACAGCGAGGAAATGCGCAAATACACCGCCGCTCTGGCTGAATATATCTATTCGCTCGGCTACACCCCGCGTTTCTGGGCGGGATTCGGCAAAAGCGGTTTTCAGGGCGAGACCGAGATACCCGGATTCCTCCAGGCTAACTTCTGGGACAACGACATCTCCGGACTTGACGAGACCGTCGCCGGAGGATACGACATCATCAACACCCTCAATTCTCTGCTTTACACGGTGCCGACGGGCAACGGTTTCCCGGATTACCTCGACCTCGAATACCTTTACAAAAACTGGCAGGTATATCTTTTCAACGGTTGGGGCTATAACAAAAAGGTCGAAAAGGGTTACGAACACCTGCTCGGCGCCTGCTTCGCTCTCTGGAACGACCTTGGATTCAAGAACTTCGGCATAACCAAATATGACGTTTTCGACCGCCTGCGCGGAATGGTCGCGATCGTTTCGGAAAAGGCGTGGACCGGCGATCAGACTTCGCAGATCCCGGTTTCGGATTTTATGACG
>JAGAAM010000033.1 GCA_017615235.1 Clostridia bacterium | reverse complement strand
GGGGCGCGATGACGTAAGGGATCTTCACGCCGTTTACGCGTTCGAAGGCTTTTACGATATCGAGCACGCTGTAACCCTTCCCGGTGCCGAGGTTATAGGTATGCGCGCCGGGCACGTCAAGGCATTTCAGCGCGGCGAGATGACCTGCGGCGAGGTCGAGCACGTGGATGTAATCGCGCACGCCGGTGCCGTCGTGAGTGTCGTAATCGTCGCCGAAGACGTTGAGACGCGGCAGTTTTCCTTTCGCGACGCGGGTGATATAGGGCATAAGGTTGTTCGGGATGCCGTTCGGGTCGTCGCCGATAAGTCCGCTTTCGTGCGCTCCGATCGGGTTGAAATAGCGCAGTATCGCGACGGAAAACCTTCCGTCCGCGACGCAGAGATCGCGCAGGATCCCCTCGATATAAAGCTTCGTCGAGCCGTAGGGGTTCGTCGTAGAAAGGGGGAAATCCTCGCGGATCGGTACGGTCTCCGGCTTGCCGTAGACCGTCGCGCTGGAGGAAAAGACGATCCTGAAACAGCCGTGTGAACGCATCTCGTCAAGCAGGTTGAGCGTGCCCAGGATGTTGTTGCGGTAGTATTCGAGCGGCTTCTGCACCGATTCGCCGACGGCTTTCAGCCCGGCGAAGTGGATGACGGTGTCGACGTCGTTTTCGTCGAAAACGCGCTTCACGTCTTCCCTGTCGACGAGATCGGCTTTGTAAAACTTCGGCTTTACGCCGGTGATCGTTTTGATGTGATCGAGCACTTCGACGCTCGAATTGCAAAGGTTGTCGAGCACGACGATATCGTATCCGTGTTTGATGAAATCGACGCAGGTGTGCGATCCGATATATCCGGCGCCGCCGGTGATGAGTACGCTCATTTCTTTTCCCTCCGGTAATTAATATCCTTCAACAAAAGTATATACTTATAAGGGCTCTTTGTCAAGGAAAACAACATCGCTTGACAAAAGGCTTGTTTTCGGGTAAAATGTCGATTGGTTTGTAAATTAAAACGTTACAGGAGCAGTTATGTTAGACGCTTTAAAGGAATTTTACGGTTACGGCGGCTACACCCGCGAACCCGCCGGCGCCTATTCTCCGGGACATCTTATCTTTGTCGGAACTCTCATCGTCCTTATGATCGCCGCCGCGATCGCCGTCGGTCTGATCTGCAAGAAAAAGGGCGAAAAAAGCAAAGACCTCGTTTTGAAGATATCCGCGATCGCCTTCTGCGTTATCGAGATTACCAGGATCGCCGGGCTTGTGATAAAGGGCTGGAGCATCCTTAACCTGCTTCCCTTCTTCCTTTGCAGCATCCCGCTGTTCTCGCTGCCGCTCGCCGCTTTTGCGAAAGGCAGGCTGCGCGATTCCGCGATCGACTTCAACGCGATATTCGGACTGCTCATCGCGATAATGGGCACCGTCGGCGCGGCGCAGAACTTCGGCAACTATCCCGTGATCTCTTTCGAGAACGTCTTTTCCGCGGTGACGCACATCATCCCCGGATTCGTCGCGCTGTTCATTTTTATCACTCACACCCAGAAGATGGAAAAGCGCAATATGCCGATAGTCTTTTCGTTCATTACCGGTTTCTGTATCGTCGCATATATCGTCGACAAGATCGTCGATTACAACTATATGTTTCTCATAAGAGACGACGGCACGCCCTATTCGATGATCTATAACCTCGTGAACGGCAACCCGGTGCTCTACCCGATCCTCGTCGTTCTGCTTTTCCTGCTTTACATCGGCGCGTTTTACGGTGTATACTACCTCATAACCGACGTGATAATGAAGAAAAAGAAAGCCTGAAAAGCATAAAACCTCCCTGACCGCATAAAAACAAGCGGTCCCTCTCGTTTGAGGGACCGTTTTTTGCGTTGACCGGAAGTTAATTCCCGTATTCCTCGCAGATGTTGAGGAAGGCGTCGACGACGGCGGGATCGAAGTGAGTTCCGCGCTCCGACCTGATGATGTCTATCGCCTTGTCGAACGGGAACGGGTCTTTGTAACTGCGCCTCGAAACGAGGGCGTCGAAGACGTCGGCGACCGCCATGATACGGGCGGAAAGCGGGATATCTTCGCCGGAGATGCCGGTCGGATAACCCTTTCCGTTCCACCATTCGTGGTGGTAGTGAGCCATATCTATCGCCACCTTGAGGTAATCGGGATCCATCGCGCTGACTATGGAATTGGTGAGTATCCCGGCCCCGGCGGTGGTGTGGAGCTTCATTATCTCGAATTCGTCTTCGGTAAGACGGCCGGGCTTGTTGAGTATAAGGTCGGAAACGCGTATCTTGCCGATGTCGTGCAGAGGCGCGGAACGGACGAGATCGGCGATATAACCGTCGGTCAGAACGTCGGCGTAAACGCCTTCCCGGCGCAATTCCTCCGCGATCTTCTGGACGTACAGCGAGGTCTTTTTGATATGGTCGCCGGTGTTTTTGTCGCGGTTTTCGACCATATTCGCGAAGTCGAGGATTATGCCTTCCTGGAGCTTGCTCATATTCTCGGCGTCGCTTTCGATCTTCGCGACGTACTCGGTGGAATCGGAGGCGAGCTTTTTAAGCGATTCGCCGAGATCCTCGATCTCCACGCAGGCGTCGATATCGAGCGCCATTATCCTGCTGTAACCGCTCTTGCCGCCGTCCCGGCTGAACGCGAAGTGCGAAGCGGCGTAGGATATATCGCTGAACGGCTTGACTATGTTGCGGTTGAAAATGTTCTGTATTATGACGAGTATGATCGTCAGAGCGCCGATGAGGATCGTGATTATCTTGACGGTGGAAACGATCTGGTCGATACGGAGCTTGTCCATCGAAACGTCGGCGCATACGTAGGCGAGGCATTTGCCGTCTTCGCCGCGCAGCGGATCGTAATAGGTCATCAGCCAGCCGTAGGTGTCGTTGGTTATGATAACGTCGATATTCTCGCCGGCGAGCAGCGCGGGAAGCATCGAAGCGAAGGACGCGTCGTTCTCGACGAAAGGCGCGTAAGCTTCGGGATCGACGTCGAATACGACCTGGCAGACCTCCTCGCGGACCCTGTAAACGTAAAGGTACTGAAGGTTGCCGAAGGAATCCTTTATGTTATTGAGCGCGTCTTCGGCGGCGATATAATCTTCCGAATAATGCATATGCGAAGCTGTCAGATCGTGGCAGTAATCATAGAAACCGCCGAACAGCTCGGAATAGATATATTCCTCTTCCTCGCTGAGAGCGTAGGGGTCGATACGGACGGCTTCCTTTTCCTCCTCGGAAAGCTTCGTTCCGTCTTCCCTCACGTAATCGTCGAGATAGCTTTCAAAAACGGCGTTGCGCTCCTCGATGAACCCGTCGACTTTTTGAGGATCGATCGCGTGGATCGCGACCTGAGTCGCACTCTTGCAGGAGTTTTCGTATTTTTCGGTGATAGTCGTCTCGTAAAGGTAATAGCAGATCGCGACGGTGATTATCGCAAGTATGAGCTCGCAGACGATTATCGCCTTGGTGACCTTGCCGAGCAGCGAGCGGTTGAACTTTTTGAAGCGCTCCGCGACGGGCGTTTTGCCGGCGATCCCCTCCGAACCGCCGAAGGCGGCTTTAAGCCCTTCCGGAAGGAGGCGGACGATGAGATACGCGATCCCGAGTGTGATGATCTTGTCGGCGATATTTATCGCAAGATCGGCGGTGATCACCGCGCCGAGCGGAGAAAAGCCCGGGTTTTCGGAAATAATCCGGGCGAGCGGAGCGGAGACTTCCGTGCCGATCTCGTAGCCGTACATGAGCCAGGTCAGAATCCCGCCGAGCAGACCGCACATGACCGCGATCCCGAACGCAGACAGCAGCCTTTTCCAAAACTTTTTAAGGTATCCGCTTACGAAGAAGAACCTTACGAGAAGGGCGACGAGCACACTGATCGTGCCGTAGTAAAGCGTTATCCCGGAGGTGAACGCCGCGTTTATCGCGTTGGTGGCGAAGCCGGTAAGCACACCGGCGAGAGGGCCGCCGAGCATAGCCGCCGCCATCGTTCCGACGCTGTCGAGGTAAAGCGGGAAATATTCGTAATTGACCGTACGCGCAAGGAATGATAACAAGAGGTTGACCGCTATGCAGATAACGACGAGCGCAGCGGTCTTCATAAATGCGTTATTTTTGAATTTTTCCCTGAACCGTTCCATAAACTTCTCCACGAAAATTACAGGATATATCGGATCGCATAAAAAGTATATCACTCGC
>JAGAAM010000032.1 GCA_017615235.1 Clostridia bacterium | reverse complement strand
GCTGCCGGAGATACTCTGCGCTTCGGCTCTTCCCTACGGGATGGCGAGGCTTATACTGGTGGGCGAAGACGATGAAACGGCATCGCGGTTCGGGATCCTTTACAACGAGATACGTGCAGAGGTGCTTCGCGCCGGAAGGGCGGCCAATACCGAAATAACGGAGGTCTACTGATGGTCGGGACGGAAAAGACCTTTAAAGGGATCGACGAAAGAGTCGGGCTCCAGCACGGGATCGCCTACGCTTCGGCGATGAAGAATTTCCGCGTCGACGCCGAAGGCGCTTTGGTCAAGCGCCCCGACGCGAAGCTTTTCGCCGTTACGCAGTCGAACGAGATCGACGGCATATGGAAAGGCAGGATCGGCGGGACGGAGACGGCCGTCGTCGTCTCCGGCGGCGAGCTTTTCACTGTATCGGAGGAAGGAGTGCTTTCGGAGTCGTTCGGCTTTATAAACGCCGGCAAATGCGCTTTTCTCCCTTTCGACAGTTCGCTTTACATCCTTAACGGAGTGAACTATTTCAAATTCGACGGAAGCGAGCTTTCGGTCGTCACGGGATACGTACCGATCGTTGCGGTAAGCTGTGAACCGGACGGCTCCGGCACGGCGTTCGAACAGCTGAACCTGCTTAACGACGGCAGGCGCCAGCTTTTCAACGGAAGCGGCACCGACACTGTGTATCACCTTTCGGAACAGAGTATAACCGCCGTAGTGCACGTGACCGTCGACGGTATCGAGACCGACGCTTTTACGGTCGATCTGTCCGCCGGAACGGTGACTTTCACGGCGGCGCCTGCACGCGGGATCAACAATATCATGATCGAATACCGCAAATCGTCCGGATCGCAGAGGAACAGGATCGCAAGGTGCCGCCACGCGATGAAGTTCGGCGGAAACTCCGACGGAAGGCTTTTCCTTTGGGGCAACGGTTCATATCCGAATTACCGGTTCCATTCCGAGATGGCGGAAGGCGTTCCGAGCGCGGAATACTTCCCGGTGAACAATTTCACGGTGATCGGCGACAGCGCGATCAACACGATCGTACAGCAGTACGACAAACAGCTTATCTTCACGAAAGACCGCGCGTTTTATTCCTTCTGCGAACTGAAAGAGGATTCGCTCGGGAACGTCTATTCATCGTTCCCGGTATATAACCTCAACAGCAAGAAAGGGTCGCTGTTCCTATCGGACGGCTGTATTATCGGCAACAGCGCCGTCACGGTCTGCGAAGACGGGATCAACGTGTGGGAATCGACGAACATCGAAAACGAAAAAAACGCGCTTTGCATCTCCGACCCGGTAAAATCCCGCATCCGCGAAGCGCTTGAAGACAGCGACGGTTACAACGGGATCGTCATGTTCGATTACCAGTGCGGTCACGAACTGTTCTTCATCTTCGGCGGCAGCGCGCTTATCTACAATTACTCGGCGGGAGTATGGTACGAATACGGCGGATTCAACTGCGAATCGTTCTTCGTATCGGGATACGATATCTATTTTTCATATCTAAACAAGATATATATCCTTTCGGAAAACGGCTCCGCCCAGACAAACGACATCGAATGCGTGTGGGAATGCGCCCACAGCGACCTCGGCGTAACCGGCGGCCGTTTCGACGTGACGGGGTTCGAAGCCGACGTAAATACCTTAGGCGCCTGCAGCGCGGAGTTCACTTTCGGTGACCGATTCGCCGGCAAAACGGTGAAAAAGACCTTTACCTTCACCGGAGACGACGACGGTCACAAACGCATCTCGATAAGGCCTCATCTGCGCAGGGCGATGCCGCTGCGGGTGAAGATAAAAACCTCCGGGCACGGCGAGTGCCGTATATTCGGGATAAGATTCATCATCAAAAAACGCGAAAGGAGCAACAAAAATGTCATACAGTGACGCGATAAACCGCCTTAAAAGCGCGCTTTCGGTCTATTCCGACGACTAGAAGAAGCTTAAAGAGCTTTATTCCCGCGCGAGGAGCGACCTCGGCGACCGTTACGGCGCGAATCTTTCCTCGGTCGAAGAAGACTATCTTACCGGAAGAAAAGAAGCCGCCGCAGACGTGATGCGCGAAGAACGCAATCTTTTCAATATGCTGGCGGCAAGAGGGCTCGGTTTTTCCGGCGAGACCGCGCAGGCTAAACTGAATTCCTCGATAACGCTCAACAACCGGCTTGCCGGGCTTGCGAAAGAAAAAAGCAAAGCGGACGCCGAACTATACAACGCTTACAGCGGCGACCTGCTGAAACTCGATACCGAGGAAGGCGAAAAGCTTGAAGGCATAGCCGAGAAGAAGAACAAACTGCTGAACGATATCGCCGACCTCGAACTGAAACGCGACAGCCGGAAAGCGGCGGAACGAGCCGCAAGCGCGGCTTCGCAGAGCCAGTCACAGCAAAGCGGCGGCGGTTCATCAGCGGGCGGCCTCTATACACCGGGCATACCGGCGAAAGACCTTGCGAAACTTATCGTAAGCTCGGCTACCGGAAAGAATTCGATCGCAAACGCCGCAGACCACGAGAAGGTCACAAGCACGCTTGAAGACATAAAGAACGCCTATTCTCTCGATCCGAAATACCTTAACGACCTGACCGTCGCTTTGAAAGCGTACGGCTATACCGCCGATCCGAAAAAAGCGGGCGAGATCACCAAATCGCAGCTGGTCGCCGATTCGAAGAAGTACTACAGCGGGATCTATGACCGCTATATGATGACGATGCAGCTGATCGGCGACCGCGCCTGGACCGCGAAAAAGAAAGCCTACGATTACGCGCAGCGGCGCACGGCGATCTATATCCTTCAGCTTGCCGGAAGCGCAGCCGATTACCGCGAGATATGCGGCGAATGCGGAATCGGCGAAGACGTCATGAACAGCGTTTACAAAGAATTCAAAGGCGACGGTGAAAACGCGAACGGCGACGGGACTTCCGGAAACCGTTTGACGGTCCCGCACGCGATAATGAAATAAACCATGACGGAAATAATGACCCGATACATCGACGCCCGCCTTCTGGTGCTGATACCGGTGCTTTACGCCGTCGGCGCGGCGATAAAGAAAAGCCGCGTAAGCGACTGGCTGATACCTTATATCCTGGGCATTGCCGGGATAGTGCTTTCGGTGGCGTACATATTTGCCAGCGAAGCGCCGGCCGGCTTTTACGCGACGGCGGGGGCTTTGTTCTCCGCCGTGACGCAGGGCGTGCTTTGCGCGGCGGCAAGCGTATATGCCGATAACCTGATAAGGCAGGCGGCAAAAAGGGATGAAGACTGCGATGAAAATGATAGGCGCTACGGTTAAAAGGATAGTCGAAGGTTACATACTTCTTTTATCGGAGCTTTATTACGGCTGATATGTGGTACGAAGCGGCAAGCGAAGTGTTCGCTTTGATACTTTCCTCCGCGGGAGTCGCCGGTACGGCGGCGGCGCTCGTTTTCGGATACATAATGAAACGCGCGAAACAGAACGCGGAGAAAAGGCGCGACGAACGGCTCAAACTCGATATACTCCGGCTTGAAGGCGAGGAGAAGCTTTC
>JAGAAM010000031.1 GCA_017615235.1 Clostridia bacterium | reverse complement strand
CACGGTGACTGCCAGCTTATCTCGCCTTCTTCTTTCTTGCCTTTCCAGAGCGCGAAATCGTAGGGGTGCTTCTTTGTCTCGTTCACGTCGATACGTGCGCCGGCTTCAAGCTCGTCCATATTATGATGCGAAAGCTTTCCGTATTCGGGATCGCTCTGCGAATCGAAATATACGTCGTTTCCGGATACGTAGGCGTGACCGTTAGCGATGAGTTTTTCGACGATCTCGATGATCTTGTCGATATTTTCCGTCGCTCTCGGATGGATCGTCGCTTCGTGAACGCCGAGACCTTTCGCGTCGGTGAAATACTCTTTGATATATTTCTCAGCGATCTCCGGGACGGTCGATCCGGTCTCCTTCGCAGCACGGATGAGTTTATCGTCCACGTCGGTGAAATTCTGGACGAAGATCACTTTATTACCGCAGAATTCAAGGTATCTGCGAAGCATATCGAACACTACGAAGCAGCGCGCGTTTCCGATGTGGAAATAGTTATAGACAGTCGGTCCGCAGACGTACATACGCACGGTGTTGTCGCGGATGACGAATTCGTCTTTCGAACGGGTCAAAGTGTTGAAAAGTTTCATATTATCAATGCCTCGGGATCATTTATTGGTGTTGATGAACTTCCAGTATTTCTTCATATAGTCAATACCGGACAGCAGCGTGAAGAATATCATTATGATCAGCGCCGTGCTTGTAAAGAAACCGTAAGTGTACGGAAATAGTATCGGCTCGGTTATAACTGCGCCTACGGAGACCATCTGCGCGACAGTCTTGCACTTGCCGTACCAGCTGGCGGCGATCACGGCTCCGTTGGAGGATACGACGACAAGGCGCATCGAAGTTACGGTCAGTTCACGGAAGACGACGATCACAGCAGCCCAGAAGAAGATCTGCCTTATAACTGTCGCCGGTACGATCGGTTCATATCCGACTGCGGAGTAATCGAAAATATAATCCGAAAAGCAGATCGAAAGCATCGCGCCGATGATAAGGAATTTATCAGCCAGCGGGTCCATGAATTTGCCGAAATCCGTGATAAGATTATGCTTTCGTGCTATCCAGCCGTCGAAGAAATCGGTGACCGAAGCGGCAACGAACAGCGACGCCGCGATGATACGGCTTATATTCGCGTTATCGAAGAAATTATACGCAAGGAAAAGGATGAAAACCGGAATAACGAGTATCCTTCCGAGCGTGAGTTTGTTGGGAAGATTCAAATGTATCCCTCGCTTTCGATAAATGGTCAGACCTTTTTGCCGTAAAGGTCATAATCGAGTACCTCGGTGATAAGTATATCCGCAAAATCGCCCTCGTGTACGTTAGTTGAAGAAGTGAAATATACCTTTCCGTCTATGTCCGGCGCGTCTGCGTAAGACCTGCCGAAGAAGCATTCGGAGACTTCGTCGTAACCTTCGCAGATGACTTTCAAAGTTTTGCCGACGAACCTTTCGTTGTATTCGTTATGTATGCGGTTCTGGATCGACATTATCGCGTCGTAACGCTTTTTCTTTGTACTTTCAAGCACCTGTCCGGGCATATCGTAGGCGGGAGTTCCCTCCTCGCGCGAGTACTCGAACACTCCGAGACGCTCAAAACGTATCTCTTTGATGAAATCGCAAAGCTCTTTGAACTGCTTTTCCTTTTCACCCGGGAATCCGACTATAACCGTGCTCCGAATGACTATATCCGGGACTTCAGCGCGCAGTTTGGCGATGATAGCTTTGATGCTTTCGGAAGTATCCCTTCTGTTCATATTACGAAGTATCTCGTCGTTGATATGCTGGATCGGCATGTCGATATATTTAAGAAGTTTCGGATTGTTTTTGAACTCCTCGATAAGTCCGTCGGTTATCCTGTCGGGATAGCAGTACAGCACGCGTATCCATTCGATACCGTCAATGGTCGAAAGCTCCGATATCAGGCTGTCGAGCGCATAGGTGCCGTATATATCCTCGCCGTACCTCGTCGTGTCCTGAGCGACAAGACAAAGCTCTTTTATGCCGATAGAAGCAAGGTTTTCCGCCTCGGCGATTATATCCGACATATTGCGGCTCCTGAACCTTCCGCGGATCTGAGGGATAACGCAGTATGTGCAGCAGTTGTCGCAGCCTTCGGCTATCTGGAGATAGGCGAAATGTTCCGGTGTCGTTATAACGCGTTCTCCGCCCAAAGGCTGTTTGTCAACGTCGTTGAAACTGGTGTAACGCCTGCCTTCATAAGCGGCTTCGACGGCTTCGCAGATATCGTCCAGAGAACCCGTCCCGATGATACAATCGACCTCCGGAAGTTCTTTGAAAAACTCCTCCCGGTATCTCTGCGGCAGGCATCCGGTGACGACGATGCCCTTTAAAGAGCGGTTCTTTTTAAGCCAGGCGACGTCGAGAATGTTCTCGATCGCCTCGTTCTTCGCACTTTCGATAAAGGCGCAGGTGTTGATAACTATAACGTCGGCGTCGATATCCTCGGCAACTATCTGCATACCGTGATCGACAAGCTTTGCAAGCATTATTTCGGTATTCAAAAGATTTTTCGGACAGCCGAGTGAAACAAACCCGACTTTGATAATGTCGCGGTGCATATAAATATGTTACCAGTCGCTTTCGTAATTTCTCAGAACGTCCGCAACGTCACTTCCGCTGAAGCCTGCACGGACTGCTCCGGCATAGACTTTACGACGGTACTTCTCGTCGCCAAAACGTTCGGGATCGTATTTTTTGTTGATGAATTCGCGTATGCGGTCGTACTGATTCTCGTTTTCGTACTTCGAGAGGGCGTTATCGATGTCCTCACGCGAAATACCACGCCGGAAAAGCTGTTCCCGTATCTTTCCGAGGCCCATATTTTTGAATTCGTAAAAGGTCTCGGCGTATCTTTCGGCAAGACGCGCGTCGTTGATATAACCGCGTTCTGCAAAAAGCTCGGCGACGTCTTCACATAACCGCGGCGGGAACTTTTTACGCAATTTATCGCGCAGCTGACGCTTTGAAAGATCGCCGTAGGAAAGATGGTCGAAAGCCTTTTTGATACATAAAAGGCGCTCGCGCGCTTCGTTCAAAGCGTTAAAAGTTTCCTCGTCGATGCGTTCTCCCTCAGTAAGACCGAGAATCTCGGCGTCATGAGAAGTTATATAAAACCCCTCGCCCTGACAGCGTACGAAAACCTCGTTGCTGCCGTCTGACCTGACGACAGCT
>JAGAAM010000030.1 GCA_017615235.1 Clostridia bacterium | reverse complement strand
CGGAAGGATTTGAAATACTCGATTTCCCCTGCAACCAGTTCGGCAACCAGGCGCCGGGCAGCGACGAGGAGATACACGAATTCTGCACCCTGCGGTTCAGCACCACCTTTCCCCGGTTCGCGAAGATCGACGTCAACGGCGAAAACGCGATCCCGCTTTACACCTATCTGAAATCCACGGTCGCCGAGGAAGCAGCGAAAGGCGTTAAAAACAGGATCGCGATGAAGGCGATATCCAAAATGAGCAAGACCGCCGTGAACGATAACGACATCAAATGGAACTTCACAAAGTTCCTTGTGGACCGCAAAGGCGAGGTCGTGAAACGCTTCGCGCCCACCGCAAAGCCGGAGGAGATCGAAGCAGATATCAAGGCGCTTCTGGAGGAACAATAATGTACGATATCATAATAATCGGTGCAGGAACGGCTGGGCTTACCGCCGCGATCTACGCCTGCCGCGCAGGAAAAAAGGTGCTCGTCCTCGAAGGAAAAAGCTACGGCGGGCAGATAATCAACACGCCGGACATCGAGAACTATCCCGCCGAACCGCATATTTCGGGGTTCGATTTCGCCACGAAGCTTTTCGAGCAGGCGAAAGCCTTAGGCGCGGAGACCGTTTTCCGCCGCGTGACCGGGATACGGGACGAAGGCGGAACGAAAACCGTTATAACCAGGCGGCAGGAGTACGCCTGCAAAGCCGTGATAATCGCGACCGGTTCCGAAACGCGCAAGCTCGGGCTGCCGAACGAGGAAGAGCTTGTCGGCAGAGGCGTTTCCTACTGCGCAACCTGCGACGGGAACTTTTTTGCAGGAAAGACCGTCGCCGTCGTCGGAGGCGGAAATACCGCGCTCGAAGACGCGCTTTATCTTTCGGATATCGCGAATAAGGTCTACCTTATACACCGGCGCGATTCCTTCCGGGGCGAGAACGCGGCGGTCGAAAAGATACGCTCGAAAGCAAACGTCGAACTCGTGCTGAATTCCAAAGTGACCGGCATTATCGCGGAAGAAAGAGTAAAAGCGATCG
The DNA here is from genome assembly GCA_017615235.1 of Clostridia bacterium. The sequence continues at coordinate 1,808 of JAGAAM010000030.1, read as the reverse complement.
AAGTGACCGGCAATTCCGGCAAAACGGAAGAGATAGCCGTCAACGGGCTTTTTGTCGCCGTCGGCAGAGTGCCGGACAATTCCGCTTTTTCGCCCCCGGTAACGCTTGACGAGGCCGGTTATATCCCCGCCGGGGAGGATTGCAGGACAAACGTGCCGGGTATTTTCGCCGCAGGCGACGTAAGAGCAAAAGCCCTGCGCCAGCTGGTGACCGCAGCATCCGACGGAGCGATAGCCGCTTTCGGAGCGATCAATTATATTTCATAAAAAGCAAAAAAGAAAAACGGCTCTCCTGGATGCCCGACCGTCATAAGGATGTTTTTTAAGAAGAACCGGTGTAATCTCGATTGAACGGGGTTACACCGTTCTTCTTTTTGAGCTTATGATACGAGTTTCAGCGATTTCGGGTTATTCTTCATTTCCTCCATCATTGCCTGAATCTCTTTTTCATCCGGAACGTTCATCATTCCGACTACGGTGAAATAGATATCGACTTTGACGTGACAGTGACCGTCGTATTTGTCGTTGTTGTGGACTTCGATGCGCTCGATCAGAGAATTCACAAGCGCCGGCGTCAGTTCCTTAATGTCCGTCTGCTCACGAACGGTTTTCAACAGCAGACGCAGGTCAACCGCCTTTTGATCGAAAGTCTCAAGGTCTGACTTGCTCTTTTCCACCTGCGGCTCAAGGTCGCGCTGCTCCGTTTCGTATTCTCTCATCAAGCGGCGGTAACGAGCTTCGTCTATTTCGCCGAGCTTGTAATCGGAATACACGCCGGAGATCAGTTTGTCCAAATCCTTGATTCGCTTTTCTCCGTATTCGATGAACTGCTTGAGCTTCCGGTATTCCATTTGATGAAGAATATCATGTTTCTTCGCCAGCATATACAAGAATACGGGTTCATAACAACGGACGAAATCAACGAAGTCGCTGATCGCCTCAAGCACGATCTTTTCAAGGACGACGTTGCGGATATAGTGGATTTTGCATTTGCCGCGCCCGTCCTTGTAGTTCGCGCATCTGTAAAATTCCTGATCGGGACGTAAACTCTTGGCGGCGCAAAAATGAAGCTTTGATCCGCAGTCGGCGCAGAATACCTTTCCGGCAAACAGACTTGTGCGCCCGGTTGCCGTCGGACGAATACGGTTTTTCCGTATCTCCTGTACCTGAAGCCACTGTTCTTCCGAAATGATCGGTTCCTGCATATTCGGGATGACGTGTTGTTTTTCTTCCGGATTGTAAATCGTCTTGTGGACTTTGTAGCTGACGGTCGTCGTCATAAAGTTCACGGCGCACCCGGTGTACTGACGGTTTTCAAGTATATACACTATGGTCGATTCATCCCACCCATAAATATTATGAGGCGTTTTAGTCGAATGCTTACGCCCGATAGTATCATAATACGCCGTGGGAGTCAGCACTTTTTCGCGTTCAAGCTGGCGGGCGATCTGTCCCGGTCCTTTTCCGTTCAGACATAAACCGTAGATTTTCTTTACGACCAGCGCCGCCGGTTCGTCGATCACCCACTTTTTCGGATCGTCTTCGCTTTTCTTGTAACCGTACGCGACGGTCGAAGATACGCGCTCGCCATGCTCGGACTTGATCTTCCAGACCTGCCGTATCTTCTGGCTTGTCTGAGAAGCGTACATTTCGTTGAAGATGTTGTAGAACGGCATGATTTCCATACCCTCGCCCGTAAAACTGTTTACGTGCTCCTGCAAGGAAATAAACGTGACGCCGTAGGACGGATACACGATCTGCGCGTAGTGCCCGGCGTAATTCTGCTCTCTGCCGAAACGGGACAGGTCT
>JAGAAM010000029.1 GCA_017615235.1 Clostridia bacterium | reverse complement strand
CGGCGAGCCGGTCGGATCGAAGTATCTCACCACCAACGCCGATTTCACGGTCTCGAGCGCGACGATACGCAACGAGATGAGCGAACTCGAGAGCATGGGCTACCTCGAACAGCCTCACACCTCCGCGGGGAGAGTGCCGACGGCGAAGGGCTACCGCACCTACGTCGAAAGCCTTATGGACCGGTACTACCTTGCGATGGAGGAAGTCGAACTGCTCGACGAGGTCATCGAGAACAAGCTGAGCGAAGTCTCCGGCATCATGGAGGAAGCGAGCCGCGCCATCGGCGAGGTCACGAACTACACTTCCTTCGCCTTCATCGGCGGCAGCGGAACGGAGGCCGACCGTTACGAGACGGTGCTGATCGGCGACCACGATTTCCTGCTTATAATGATCTGTAAAGACGGATCGGTGCGCTCGCGTCAGGTAAAAACGGCGGAACCCATCGACGAAAACGTTATGACCTCCGCGAAGAACGCGCTGAACAAATGCTTCGTCGGCATTACGCCGGATCAGATAAACCTCAACACCGTGCTCGAATTCGAATCCGCGATGGGCGGTCACAAGGCGTTCGCGACGATGCTTTTGAGGGTCGTAAACGACCTGTTCAATTCCTTCGACAGCGAGAAAGTCCATATCGAGGGCGTAACGAAGCTTTTGTCCTACCCCGAATTTTTCAACGTCGCGAAGGTGCAGAGCGTGCTTTCGATGATCGAGGAGCGCAAGCGGTTCGCGGAGCTTATGAAGCGCGCCGTTCCCGGCAGAACGAGCGTGGTCTTCGGCGACGAGGCGCAGGGCATAGCTCCGCCGGAGACGGGATTCGTCTTCCATCCGATCTCCGTCAACGGCAAGGTCATCGGCGCGATAGGCGTTATAGGACCCAAGAGGATGGATTACAAAAAGGTCATCGCCTCGCTGGACTATTTCGCGGAGGGTCTGACGGGACAGATGGTCATACAGTCGCCCGAAACCAATATAAACCGAATGATCGGAGGTGCAAACGAAGATGAACGGGGAAAAGAAAAATGAGAATACCGCCGGTGAAGCGGAAGTAAAAGAAGAAGAAAAGAAAGAAGCCCCGAAAGAAAACGAAAAACACGGCAAAAAAGCCGAAAAGGAGATAGAATCGCTCAAAAAAGAGCTTGCGGAGCTCAACGACAGGTATTTAAGGCTCGCGGCGGAATACGATAACTTCCGCAAACGCAGCGCGAAGGAAAAGGCGGACGCCTATACCGAAGCCTACTCCGACGCCGTGAAAGCCTTCCTTCCCCTGGCGGACAGCCTTGACAAGGCGCTTGAATTCTCGCCCGGCGACGAAGGCATCAAGGCGCTTTGCAAACAGTTTTCCGATTCCTGCGCGAAGATCGGCGTGACGCCTATCGAAAGCGACGGACAGCCGTTCGACCCGGAACTCCACAACGCGATAATGCACGAGGACGATCCCGAAAAAGGCGAAAACACCGTGGCGCAGACGTTTTGCAAGGGCTATACGCTGAACGGAAAAGTCATCCGTCACGCGATGGTCAAAGTCGTCAATTAGCAGCCGAAAAAACAAAACAGCAAAGATCCCTGACACGAAAACTCACATAAACATTTGAAAATTAAGAAAAGAGGTATATAAATTATGGCAAAAATTATAGGTATTGACCTTGGTACTACTAACTCCTGCGTGGCGGTCTATGAGGGCGGCGAACCCGTCGTCATCCCGAACGCGGAAGGCAACAGAACGACTCCTTCGGTGGTGGCGTTCTCCAAGACCGGCGAAAGGATGGTCGGCCAGGTGGCAAAACGCCAGGCGATCACCAACCCGGAAAGGACTGTTATTTCGATAAAGAGGGAGATGGGCACTTCCCACAAAGTCTCCATCGACGGCAAGAACTATACTCCGCAGGAGATCAGCGCGATGATCCTGCAGAAGCTCAAAGCCGACGCGGAAAGCTATCTCGGCACGAAGGTAACGGAGGCGGTCATCACCGTTCCGGCATACTTCTCCGACTCCCAGCGTCAGGCGACGAAGGACGCAGGCAAGATCGCCGGTCTCGACGTCAAGAGGATCATCAACGAGCCGACGGCGGCTGCGCTCGCCTACGGCCTTGATAAAGAGATCGACCAGAAGGTCATGATCTACGACCTCGGCGGCGGCACCTTCGACGTTTCGATACTCGATATCAGCGAAGGCGTTTTCGAAGTCCTTGCGACCTCCGGCGACACCAGGCTCGGCGGCGACGACTTCGACCAGAAGATAATCAACTGGATCGTCGAAAGCTTCAAATCCGAATCCGGCATCGACCTCCGCGGCGACAAGATGGCAATGCAGAGGCTCAAAGAGGCGGCTGAAAAGGCGAAGATCGAGCTTTCCGGCATGATGAGCACCAACATCAACCTTCCGTATATCACGGCGGACGCCACCGGCCCGAAACACTTCGACGCAACGCTCACCAGGGCGAAATTCGACGAACTCACCCGCGACCTCGTCGAAAAGACGATGGGCCCGGTAAAACAGGCTCTGCGCGACGCCGATCTCCAGCCCGGACAGATCGACAAAGTGCTTATGGTCGGCGGTTCCACCAGGATCCCGGCGGTCTATGACGCGGTCAAGAATTATATCGGCAAAGAACCCTTCAAGGGCATCAACCCCGACGAATGCGTTGCTGTCGGCGCGGCTATCCAGGGCGGCGTTTTAGGCGGCGACGTGAAGGATCTGCTCCTTCTCGACGTCACTCCGCTTTCCCTCGGTATCGAGACTTTGGGCGGCGTCTGCACGAGACTTATCGACAGGAACACCACCATCCCGGTCAAGAAGAGCCAGGTGTTCTCCACCGCGGCGGACGGACAGTCCTCCGTTGAGATCCACGTCCTTCAGGGCGAACGCGAGATGGCGGCGAACAACAAGACTCTGGGCAGGTTCTCGCTCGACGGCATCGCTCCCGCACCGCGCGGAGTCCCTCAGATCGAAGTCACCTTCGATATCGACTCCAACGGCATCGTGAACGTTTCCGCAAGGGATAAAGGCACCGGCAAGGAACAGCACATCACCATCCAGTCCTCCACGAACATGAGCAAAGAGGACATCGATAAAGCCGTCAAGGACGCGGAGATGCACGCCGCGGAAGACAAGAAGGCGAAAGAGACCGTCGAGGTCAAGAACACCGCCGAAAGCCTTATCTTCCAGTGCGAGAAGACGATGACCGACGCCGGCGACAAGCTTACCGACAGCGACAAAGCGCCCGTCAACGCGGCGATCGAAAAACTCCGCTCCACGCTTACCGGCAACGATAACGAGGCTATCAAAGCGGATACCGACGCGCTTCAGAAGGCGATCTACGACGTCAGCGCGAAACTTTATCAGCAGAACGCACAGCAGCCCGGCGCCGAACAGCAGCAGGGCGGATTTGAAGGCGATAACGGCGGGAACGCCGGCAACGGCGGCGAATATTACGACGCCGACTTCACCGACAAGACCAACGGCTGATAACGAAAAAAGTTAATTTGCGGAGAGAGCGCCGTTTTGACACGGCGCACTTTCCGTAATCAGGCAGGTGATTACATTTGGCGGAAAAAAGGGATTGCTACGAGATCCTCGGCATAGATAAAAACGCCGGCGAAGAAGACATCAAAAAGGCTTATCGCCGTATGGCGAAGAAATATCACCCGGACGTCAACCCCGGCGACAAGAGCGCGGAGGAAAAGTTCAAGGAAGTCAACGAGGCTTACTCCATCCTTTCCGACCCCGAAAAGAAGGCGAATTACGACCGCTTCGGCTATGCCGGAGTCGATCCTTCCGCCGCGGGCGGACCGGGAGCGGGCGGGTTTTCCGGCGGCTTTACCGGCGCGAACTTCGATATGGGCGACATTTTCGATATGTTCGGCGGAATGTTCGGCGGCGGCTCTTCACGGGCGCGCGCGAACGGACCGATGCAGGGCGGCGACGTCGGATTGCGGCTTTCCATCGGATTCAACGACGCTCTGTTCGGCTGCAAGCGCGAAGTATCCTATTCCCGCGTTGAAAAATGCGTCGAATGCGGAGGCAGCGGCGCCGCGAAAGGCACCACCGTTTCGACCTGCCGCAAATGCGGCGGCACCGGAAGGATCACCGTTCAGAGGCGCACGCCTTTCGGCATGATGCAAAGCACCGGAGTCTGCGACGAATGCGGCGGCAAAGGCAAAAAAGTCGATACTCCCTGCCGGGCCTGCCGCGGCACCGGCGCGGTAAGGAACAGCCGCAAGCTTGAGGTCAACATCCCTGCGGGCATCGACGACGGTCAGCGGATCGTGCTCCACGGTCAGGGCGACGCCGGAAAGAACGGCGGCCCGAACGGCGACCTCGTCATCGTAGTCTCCGTCAAGAAACACGATCTTTTCGTCCGCGACGGGTTCAACCTTTCTTTCGAACTGCCGGTGTCCTTCGCCGACGCGGCGCTCGGCGCGAAGATAACCATCCCAACGCCCGACGGCCAGGGCGAGCTTTCCATCCCGGAGGGCACCCAGTCCGGCACTGTGTTCAACGTCCGCGGCAAAGGCGTGCCGAGGCTCAATTCGAGCGGCAGAGGCGACCTGTTCGTCACCGTCCGCGTCGAAACGCCGAAAGGGCTTTCCCGCAAGCAGCGCGATATGCTTAGGGAATTCGAATCGGCAGGCAGCGAGAAGAATTATCCGAACAAGAGATATTTCAACGATAAGAACCTTAAGAAATAAGAAAAAAGGCTTCCGCATCG
>JAGAAM010000028.1 GCA_017615235.1 Clostridia bacterium | reverse complement strand
ATTCGACGTTATCATCGCTTCCCCGGATATGATGGGAATGATCGGCCGTCTCGGTAAGGTCCTCGGTCCGAAAGGCCTTATGCCTAACCCCAAGGCCGGAACCGTCACTCCCGACGTCGCGAAAGCAGTCGCGGAAGCCAAAGCCGGTAAGATCGAATACCGTCTTGACAAGACCAACATCATCCACTGCCCGATCGGCAAGGTAAGCTTCGGCCCCGAAAAGCTTCTCGAGAACTTCAACACCCTTCTCGGCGCCATCATCAAAGCGAAACCCGCCGCTGCAAAAGGTCAGTATATCAAGTCCTGCGTGGTAGCTTCCACCATGGGCCCCGGTCTCAAAGTCAACTCCGCGAAGATCGGCGACTGAACGCTTCGTTAAAATTTCCCGCATTGCAGGTCAATGCGGGATTTTTTATTGACTTTTTGCGCGGATATGGTAAAATATTTAAAGATAAACGCGGGAGGTACGCTATGTACAGGAACTTCAGATACGGCGAAATCACTCCGACAGGCTGGATCAAGCGCCAGCTCGTCATCCAGGCGAAAGGGCTTGCCGGGAACCTCGACAAATTCTGGCCGGACATCAAGGACAGCGCCTGGATAGGCGGCGACCGCGACGGCTGGGAGCGCGTTCCCTACTGGCTCGACGGCTTCGTGCCGCTGGCTTATCTCCTGCGCGACGAAGATCTTATAAACCGCGCGCAAAGGTATCTTCAGGCGATAATGGCGCAGCAGAAAGAGGACGGCTGGATCTGCCCCTGCAAGGACGATGAGCGTGAAAAATACGACGTCTGGGCGCTGTTCCTTATCACAAAAGTGCTTGCCGAGTACGGCGTTTACGCGGAAGACGATAAGGCGCTTAACGCCGTCAAACGCGCGATGGAAAACCTTTACGTCAGGATGAAAGAAGGCACGACGAAGATCTTTCACTGGGGTAAATTCAGGTGGTTCGAAGGGCTTATCGCACTTGATATACTTAAAGAAAAATACGCGGAACCTTGGATCGGCGAACTTGCGCTTATGATAAAAGCCCAGGGCGCGAACTACGGCGACTATACCGAAAAATGGAAAGTTCCGCGCTTTGCCTGGGAGATCGAAAGGCATATAGTCAACCTCGCGATGATGCTGAAAGCGGAGGCGGTCTGCCTGCCGTTCACCGATGAAAAGTACAAAGATGAGGCGCAAAGGCTTTACGATATACTTTACAAATACAACGGCACCGCCGTCGGGCTTATCAACGGTGACGAATGCCTCGCGGGAGTAAGTCCCGTCGCCGGCACGGAGCTTTGCGCCGTTGTCGAGCAGATGTATTCATGTGAAAAGCTTTTCGCGCTGACCGGCGAAACGAAATGGGCGGATATGCTTGAAAGGATCGCCTTCAACGCGCTTCCCGCCGCAACGACGGAGGATATGTGGGCGCACCAGTACGACCAGCAGGCTAACCAGATGGGCTGCGCTCATCTGCCCGGAAAATCCCCCTGGATGACCAACGGCGCGGAATCGAATATGTTCGGCCTGGAGGTCGAATACGGCTGCTGCACGGCTAATTTCGGTCAGGGCTGGCCGAAGCTTGCGCACAATATCTTTTTAAAGAGCGAAAAAGGCATACTTGCGGCGATACCTATGGCTTCAAAACTCGAAACGTCCGTCAACGGCGTTAAAGTCACCGTCGAAGCGAAGGGCGATTATCCCTTCTCCGACAGCGTGAAATACGTTATAACCGCCGAAAAACCGGTAAGATTCGAGTTCGCCGTAAGAGTCCCCGGCGGTTTGAAAGCCGTCGAAAACGGCAAACCGACCCGCAAAAAGTTCGTAAAGTTCGATCGCGTGTGGAAAGGCAAAAACACCGTCGAATTCAACTTCACCGGCGAAGCGAAAGTCATGCCGAGGCCGAGGAAGATGTATTATATCGAGCGCGGGAGCCTTGTCTTTTCCCTGCCGGTCGAGGGCGAATGGAAGATGTACGAATTCGTCCGCAACGGCATCGAACGCAAATTCCCCTACGCCGATTACGAGGTCCTGCCGAAAGGCGACTGGGCGTTCGGGTTCGCGGACTTCGGGCTTGAATTCGGCTTCACGAAGGTCGATGAGATCCCGTTTTCCGAAAAGCATTATCCGGCTTACGTCAAAGCGAACCTCGCTCCCGTCGAATGGGGACTTCTGCGCGGTTATCTCACCGTTGCGGACAGATACCCGAAGCACCGTATGGCGCTCGGCAAGGCTAAACGATTCACCTTTATCCCCTACGGATGCACGAAATTACGCATGACGGAGCTTCCGAAGATAATAAAATAACGCAAATCTGCGTAATTTTTTCAAAAAACCTATTGACAACCCTTGAAAAACGTGCTATATTAACTTGTCAATTCCAAAGACAGTAGGTACGAAAGTGTAATGATCTGAAGCAGATCGCCTGCCGAGGAGTAGAACAAATCCCCTTTTATTAAGTGTTTTTGTGCTCCTTTGCGGTATTCTGCAAAGGGGCTTTTCTTTCGCTCCTGCGACAAATAAATACGGAGGTAAATGATTTGGCAAACGCAACAGTTCTTGAACAAAAAAAGCAGTTTGTAGCCGAGCTTGCCGATAAGATGAAGAATGCCGCCAGCGGCGTACTCGTCAACTATCAGGGCATAAACGTCGCCGACGATACCAAGCTCCGCGCCGAATTGCGCAATGCCGGCGTAGAATACGCAGTGGTCAAGAATACCCTTACGTCCAAGGCGTGCGACCTTATCGGTTTCGAAGCTCTTAAAGACCAGCTTTCCGGTATGACCGCTCTCGCCATAAGCGCGGAAGATCCCGTAGCCGCTGCAAGGATCCTTGCAGAATATGCGAAAGACCACGAGAATTTTGTTATCAAAGCCGGTTTTGTTGACGGTGAGTTCCTCGACGCCAACGGCGTTAAAGAGTTAGCCGCCACCCCGACGAAGGAAGTCCTTATCGGCAGACTTATGGGTTCTCTCCAGTCCGGCCTTTACGGATTCGCCTACGCTATCCAGGCTATCATCGACAAGCAGGAAGGTCCTGCCGAGGAAGCCGCACCTGCAGCCGAATAAGCTGAGGAACATCATCAAACAAATTATTACGGAGGAATTTTTAAAATGGAAAAAATCACCCAGATACTCGACCTCATTGACGGTCTTACTATCCTTGAACTCAAAGATCTCGTAAAAGCTCTCGAAGAGAAATACGGCGTTTCCGCCGCTCCCGTTGCAGTAGCAGCAGCTCCCGGCGCAGCAGCAGCTCCCGTTGAAGAAAAGACTGAATTCGACGTTGAACTCACCTCTTTCGACGAAGCAGCTAAACTTAAAGTCATCAAAGCCGTTAAAGAGATCACCGGTCTCGGACTCGGCGAAGCGAAAGAACTCGTTGTCGGCGCTCCCAAGGCTGTCAAGACCGGCGTTTCCAAAGAAGAAGCCGAAGAACTCAAAAAGGCTCTCGAAGAAGCCGGCGGCAAAGTCACCATCAAATAATTTTACCGTTCGTATTGAAAAAGAAGTCGCGTTTGCGGCTTCTTTTTTTCTTGACACTTATGCGGATTTGGGTTAAACTGATTACACAAAAAACCGAAAGGCTGCGTTATGATCTATTTAGAGGAATTCAGGCTGCCGGACGTGAAGTCCGAGACCGGATATATCATCGATACCAAAAGCGCCGAACTGAATATGCAATGCTATGATCTGACGAGCGCCTATCCTTTCAATATTTTCCCGAAAAAGCGGTTCGAACGGATCGGCTTTTCCGACGTGACGATGTTTTACGGCCTTAACGGGAGCGGAAAAAGCACAATTCTTAACGTTATCGCCGAAAAGCTCCGCATAAGGCGCAGCACGGGTTTCAACGATTCGCCTTCGTTCGAGGCGTATCTGCGCCTCTGCTCTTACGATCTTTCTCCCGGCAGAAAGATCCCGCGCGAAAGCGAGATCATAACAAGCGACGGCGTTTTTGATTATCTGCTCGATCTGCGGGCGATAAACGAAGGGGTCGAGCGCAGGCGCGCCGAGCTTTTCGAAGAATACAGCAGAGAACGCAACGTCGAGCATCCACTTATGGGTCTTGACGACTACGAGGCGTTCAAGAATCACAACGAAGCGAACCGCATGACCAAATCTCGATTTACCGCCGAACGCATGGATCACGTCAATATCCCCGGCAAATCAAACGGCGAAACGGCTTTCGGCTATTTCACTCACAGGATCCGGGAAAACGCGCTTTATCTGCTCGACGAGCCGGAAAACAGCCTTTCGGCGCCTCTGCAAAACGAGCTCAAACGGTTTATCGCCGATTCCGCGCGGTTTTACAAATGCCAGTTCATAATAGCAACGCACTCCCCTTTCCTGCTTTCGATACCCGGCGCGAAGATATACGATCTGTCCGAGACGCCGGTAGTTACGAAAGACTGGAAAGAACTTGAAACGGTAAAACTTTATAAGCAACTCTTCGATTGAAAAAGGAGCCTCCCGGCTCCTTTTACGTTTTATTTGTTCAAAGCTTTCTTAACGGCCGGGAAGACCGTTTTTGCCATTTCCATCTGACCCAAATCGTTCGGGTGGAGGTTGTCGACGGCGTAAAGGTCGCGCATATCTTTCGCAAAATAGTCGCGGCTGTCGACGAAATAAACGTTCTTATCGCCGGAAGCGAGCGCTTTTTCGTAGGTCTCGCGGACGGCGGCGATACGCGCGAGGTCGCCTTCCGTCGGCTTTTCGGTATAGAAAGGATGGGTGACGAAAACGACGGGCAGGTCGGGCTGCGCTTTGCGGATTATCTTAAAGAACTTTTCGTGAGTAGCCTTTAAATGCTCCACGCTCGGGGCGTTGTAGTCGTAGTCCATGACGAAGCAGGAAAGATCGCATTTCGCAATATATTCGGCGACGGCGGGTTCGCCCATCGCGCTGCCGGAAAAGCCGAAGTTGCGGCAGTCGGCGTTAAGCGCGCGGCAGATTATGTTCGAATAGGAATTGCCGGGGCGCGATACGCATCCGCCCTGCGTGATGGAGGAGCCGTAGAACGCGACCGGCTTGAAATCGCGTACGGTCGGTGCGCCGACGCGCGCGCCTTTTTTGAAGCCGATCTCCATTTTTGAAATACCGGCGTAAAGCGGCATGTTGACCATAACTTCTTTAACGCCTTTTCCGAGCGACAGCGTGCCGGCGTTGACGTCGCGGCTGTCGGCAAACGTCTGCATCTGACCGCCGACGTAGCGGCGGAGACTGCCGGTGCCGATATAGGCGTCGACGCCGTATACGCCCCTGTCACAGAAGTGGTGCATCCCGAAGCAGCCGGCGCGGATAGTCACACGGAGCGAGATCTCCTCCGCGTTGGTGGCAAAACGGACGCATGCGCCGGAGGTGTTCGCCGCCAGGCCGCGGTTCGCGTCCGAATAATCGGCTTTTTTCGAGGCGTCAAGGCGGTAATACTCGCCGTAATTGTCCTCCGGACGGGCTATGCCGCCGATCTCGATCGGCTTTTGGGCGATATCGACGTAATAAAATCCGTCGTCGCCGCGGGTCTTACCGAGCTTTGATACCGGGACGAGATCCGACGCTTTAAGCTTTTGTTTTGAAGAAGTCAGTCTTCCGAATCCGAAACTTTTCATAGTTTTGACCTTCATTTTTCAATGTTTTTTATATTTTATCATAATACCCGGAATATTGCAATAATCAGTTTGATGTGATACAATACTAATACCGTATTTCAAGAGGTGATTTAATGGAAAACCGTAATATGCTTCTTCTTTATAACCCCGCCGCCGGAAAAGGCAGGGCCGATGTGAAGATCGCCGAAATGGCAGGCGTTTTCGAGTCGCACGGGTGGTCGGTCGACGCGGTCCCGACGATGCAGGGAGAAGCGGTCTTCGGACAGATAAAAGAATGTTCCGCGGGCAAAGATATGATCGTGACCGTCGGAGGCGACGGGACGCTTGCCCTTACCGTGAACGGAATGCTGAAAAACGGGATCGATATCCCTCTCGGCTACGTCCCGATGGGCTCGACGAACGATTTCGGAAAGTCGATAGGCTTGAGCGGCAACGCGATAAAGACTTGCGAAAGGATCGCGCAGGGCGGGATACATCCGACCGACATCGGTCTGTTCAACGGCAGATACTTCGTATATATCGCCGCAGCGGGGCTGTTTGCGGACGCTTCATACGCCACCTCGCCGAAGCTCAAAAAGGTGTTCGGACACGGCGCGTATCTTATGACGGGGTTATCCACCGTTCCGCAGTCCGCACAGAAAAACGCTTTTTACCGGGTCGAGACCGACGAAGGCGTTTACGAGCACGAATGCCTTTTTATCTCGGCTTCGAATTCCTTCCGTGCGGGAGGCGTGCTTAACCTTCCGAAGGACGATATCTCGTTCTCCGACGGCAAGTTCGAACTGCTGATGGTCCTCACTCCGAAAAACTTCATCGACGGCGCGACGATGCTTAAAGACGTGCTCAATTCCGATTTCGGCAACGATGACTGCGTTTACCTTAAATCCTCGCGCTTCAGGATCACGGCAAACACGCCGGTGCCCTGGTCGCTGGACGGCGAAAACGGCGGAGAACACAGCGAAGCCGACATATCCGTCGTTCCCGGCGCGATAAAATTCGTTTATTGAAAAATAACGCGGAAAGTAAAAATAATCCTTGACATATTTAGTATATATATGTATAATCATATAGAATGTTTTAAAACGCAGTAAAAAGCGTTTTTACGTCTATCATGCGATCCGGAGGTATTTTGCAGATGAACTATTCACGCACTGCAAATATTGCAAAATTCGTTTTGCTTATATTGTGTATCGTCGCGATTTGCGCCGTGGCGGTATGCGGTATATACTTCAACGACAACACCCAGTTAAAAGGCATTTTTGACGACGGCGCGGTAAGGCTCGGCCTTGACCTTGCCGGCGGTTCCGTCATCACCTACGCCGCAAATACGGAAGATACCGGCGACAAGCTCGATTCCGGTATGGAATCCGTGCTTACCGTCATCCGCCAGAGGCTTGACAGCGAAGGTCTTACCGAGGCTCTCTGTTACCGCGCAGGCGATAACATGGTCACGATCGAGATCCCCGACGTCGACGACCCGAACCAGGCGGCGGCTGACTTTATGCAGACCGCAAAGCTCACCTTCAGGAACGAGAACAACGAGATCGTCCTCGAAGGTCAGCATATCGAAAGCGCAAGGAATATGATAAGGAGCGACGACAGCGGCGCGGTTTACTACGTCGAGCTCAACCTCACTCCCGCAGGTGAAACGATCTTCGCCGAAGCCACCAAACACGCGGCTTCCTCCGGAACCACTATCGGCATCTACCTCGACGAGGAACTTATCTCCAACCCCGGCGTCGACAGCAAGTATTCTTCGGAAGGCATCACCGGCGGCACCGCCGTCATCGAAGGCAACTTCGACGCGGAATCCTCCCAGCACCTTGCAAACCTTATCAACGCCGGCGCTCTTAAATACGACCTTAAAACCGTCGAACAGCGCACCGTAGGCGCAACGCTCGGTCAGAACTCGCTTTCCACCTCGCTCATCGCGGGTGCGATCGGTCTTCTGCTCGTCGTGATCTTCATGTGCATCTACTACAAGATCCCCGGTATGCTCGCTTCGATCTCGCTCCTCTGCTATACCGGACTGTTCGCGTTCGTGCTCGTCATCACCGAAGCCAACCTTACACTCGCGGGTATCGCGGGCGTCGTGCTTTCGATAGGTATGGCGGTCGACGCTAACGTCGTCATATTCGAGAGGATGAAAGAAGAACTCGACGGCGGCAAATCGGTCAAAGCGGCGATCAAAGGCGGTTTCCACCGCGCCTTCTCCGCGATCATCGACTCCAACGTAACGACTCTTATCGCCTGCCTTGTGCTTTATTTCCTCGGCACCGGTACGATCAAAGGCTTCGCGCTCACGCTGTTCATCGGCGTCGTGATCTCGCTGTTCACTTCCCTGCTCATCACGAGGGCGCTGCTCAACCTCTTCTGCGGTATGGGCGTCAGCAAGCCTTCGCTTTACAGATCTCTCGGAAAGAAAAAGGTCGTTAATGCAGAAGCCGGAGCCGGCGGCGCAGCCGCTGAAGCCGAAAACGATCAGGCTAAATCCGGCAAATTCCATTTCATCAAGAACAAGATGATCACCCTTGCCATCGTAGCAGTCGTTCTGCTCACCGGCATCCTTTCCTTCGCGATCCGCGGATTCAACATCGACATCGAGTTTTCCGGCGGTTCCGAGATCCAGATCGTTCCGGAATACAATATTCTGGAAAATGATATCCTGGATTCGTATATCGGGATCGAATT